>JBJONI010000172.1:0-4110 GCA_046051915.1 Pseudomonadota bacterium | reverse complement strand
GAGGCCGTGCGTCAGGCCATGGGTGGCGACGGGGAGCCCCGCGTGGGTGAACGTCGCGCGTCCGGCTTGCGCGAGCTGCCAATCGAACCACAGGCGACGGATCTCGGCGTGCCCCGGTTGCGGGCTGTACAACAGCGAAACCTTCCGGTCGAGGTCCCCCAACCAAGCCTCCATCGAGGGCAGCGGCATCGGGCTTCCACGACCGTCGGTCACCTGGCCGATCGTGGCGTTGTAGCGCGAGAGACGGGCCTGGTCGGCCTGAAAGGGGATCCCGCGCGGGAACGCGATGCGCAGCCCCAGCGGGCTGAGCGAGGCGTACAGTGCGGGGGCCTCCGCTTCGAGGACGCGGTTGTGGCGGTCGGCGTCGGGCATCATGGCGGTCTCCATCGCGCCGGCGGTTATAGCGCGACAGGGGTGGTGGTCGCGATGCCTGCCGCGATGCGTTCCAGGTTCGGCCGTGCGGCCCTTCGAATCGCCGTCGTGGTGGGCGTCGGGGGCCTATGCGCCTGCCGGGGCCGCGGCGCCGCCGGAACCGAAGCGGACCCGTACGAGGGCTACCGACGAACGCCGGGCACGCCTGTGGCCCAAAGCGCCTCTGACGCGACCACGCCGAGGGAAAACACGGCGATCACGCCGGGTGTTCTGGTGCCGACGGAGGGGGCGCTGACGCTATCTTGGGGCGACGAGACCGCGCCGCAAACCGCCGTCATCCCGGTGGCGGACGGCGGCCTGCGCGTCGGAGACCTGCCGACCTTTGCGTACCCGACGGGTTTTGTGCGGTTGGCCGTTCGGGCGGTGCAAGCGACCGACGAGCGCGCTGGACTGGCCGCGACCGCGTGGCTCGCGGATGCCGCCGGCGAGCCGCAGTTCCTGTTGATCGAGCTCAAAACCGTGTCCGCGCTCACGGTGCGGCTCGACGATCAGGGGGCGACGGCGGAGGCCACGGCCGTCCTCGGGGTGCAGCTCGGCCCACGCATGCAAGAACTGGCGGGTCCCGTGCGCGTGGCCCGAGGCGCCGACGGGCAGTGGCGGCTGACCTCGGTCACGCCGATCGACGTCGACCTCGAGGCGTTCGGCGACGCCACCGCACGCGCCCGGTTCGCGGCCGTGGCGCCGGGCGTCGCGCCGAGGGTGCAAGCGTCGCTCGACGTCGCGTTCCGCACCGGGACGTCGGACGAGGTCCCGGTGTTTGTCCGGCCGGCGATCACGCTTCAGGACGCGACCGTGATCCCGGTGATCTTGGAGAAGGAAGTCGATGACTACGAGGAGGCCTCGCGTCGGGTCGCCCAAGAAGGGGTCTCACGTCAAGCGCAGGCCTTCATGACCCGGGAACGCCACACGCAGCTTCGCGGGGCGACGCGCGCGATCTTCCAGCGCTGGCAAGGCGGCCGCCAAGGCCCGTAGCCACGGCCTCGATGCGCAGCCAGCGCGCTCGGTAAGGGGGTGTGGAAGGTGCCGCGGTCGGGTTCGGGTTTGTCCGATAATGTATATTATGTCAAGTGAGGCCAGCGTGAGCACGAGGCAGCGGCACGCCGCGCTCCCACGCCCATGCCTTCGCCGCCGTCCTCCGCTCAGCGAGGCCGTTCGATGTCTTCCGGGGCAAGCGGCGCGTCATCCGCAGGCTTGTCGAGCGGGACGTTCGAGACCGCCTCCCGCTTCTCCTTCGGGGCACGCGCAGTGACGGCCTTGGCCTCGCGGTAGGTCCGCGGTGCCGCGGCGTGGGTCACGGCGCGGCCGTTCGGCCAGCCCGACCGTAGGCCGTCCTCCGCCGGCGACGGCGTCACCAGGCTGTACAGGTTGCCGCCGTTCGTCGCGAAGACGATCTGCCGCCCGTCGACGGCCGGAGCCGCCGCGAGGCCTTCGACGACATAGCCGGGGTCAAAGGACCACGTGGGCGCACCGACGTCGGGGTCGATCAGCCAGAGCGTGCCGGCCTGTGAGCCGACGAGCAGGCCTGCGGGCGTCGGAACAGGCTCGGTCAACGCGCCCTCCGTCCCGGATGCCCAGTTCCACACTTCCTCGCCGGACAGGGCGTCCAGGGCGCGCAGCACGCCGTCCGTCCCCGGCTGGATCACCCGCCCCCGCCCCGAGGCGTCGGTCACCCGTGCGACCGCGGCGGCCGAGCCGTGATCCGAGGTCCACAGCAACTTTCGAGCCTCGGTGTCGTAGGCCACCGTCGGCTCGAAATAGCCCGAGGTCACGAGGACGGGCGCGGCGCCGACGTCGGGAGGGGCGACGACGTCGGGGTAGTCGCCCTCACCGATGGCGAGCTGCCACCGAACCTCGCCCGACATCCGGTCGAGCGCGACGAGCCGGCCGTCGGAGAAGCCGCCGAGGAGCAGGTCGCCCATGCGGACCACAGGCGAAGACACGTACAGCGCGAGTGTCGCCTTCCGGAACAGCCCCGCCTTGTGGGTGTGTCGCCACAACAGGTCGCCGGACGCTGTCGCGTAGGCGGCGACGACGTCGCCGACGCTGGCGACCGCGATGACGTCGTCATCGACCCACGGCTTGCTGAGGATCGGGGCGCCGACGTCCTTCGTCCACAGCAGCGTGCCATCCTGCGCATACGCCCAGAGGTGGCCGCCCGTGTCGCCGAAGACGACGCGCTGGGCGTCGACGTAAGGCTCGATCTCGACGCTCGTCGTGGCGGGGAACGTCTGTACGACGCGACCTGACGTGCGCTCGACGGCGTAGAGGGCGTCGCCCTCCGCAGAGCCGACATACGCGAGCCGTCCAAAGAGGACCGGGCGCACGCGCTCGTGGTGGGCCGCCGAGGTGATCGGGCCGCCAGGCAGCGCGACGCGCCAATGCAGGACCGGAGGTGCGGCGACGTCGCCGCGGTAGGGCGCCCGCACCTCGGGCTCACGAGTGGGACGTGCGATCACCCCTTCCGTCGCCGTCGGCGCACCGCCCGTGCGCGGATGAACAGGCGCGTCGGCCCACGCCGTGTGGCCCGACGTCCAAGCGGCAAGGACGCACAGAAGGCTGCGCGTCACGGCGTCGGCGCGGCTGGCGCAGGGGTGGGTTCGACCGCTTGGGCCGCCGGTGGGACCTCGCCGGGCGCCGGTGACGCCTGTGCGGACGGGTTCGCGGCCGGGCTCCCCTGCCCCGCCGCCGTGCCGAGGCGGGCGAGGCGCGCATCGACGTCGACCTTTTCGGGGGCGTCGGGCCAACGGCTCACCAAGTCGGCGAGCGTCGCCTTGGCTTCTTCGACGCGTCCCAGCGCCTCTTGCACGGAGGCCAACTCCAGCGCCGCGCGGCGCCCGACGAAGCCCTTGTCGGCGCGAAGCGCATCGAAGCGCGTGACCGCGTCGGCGCCCTTGCCCTCCTCGACGTCGAGGGTCGCGATCGCGCCGGCGGCAGCGAGTTGGAACACCGGGTCGGTCGCGCGCTGCTGCGCGAGGTCGAGCGCTGCGCGGCGCGTGGCCGCGTCGCCACCGAAGCGGGCGAACTCGGCGGCCTTCATCGCCCCTTCGTACGCGGCAACACCAGAAGCCTTCTCGGCGATCGCGAGGATCGACGCGGCGGCGGTGGCGGCCTTGCTACCGTCGAACGGCTTCTCGGCGTTGGAGAGCGCCTTCTGTTGGGCAAGCGTCTGCAGGTCGAGGCCCTGCGTCGCGATCACGTCCGCGATCTCGCCGGTGATCGTCCGTTGTTGCGCCTGCTGCTCGTTCGACCACAGGCCGTAGACCAACGTGCCGACAAGTCCGGCGACAACCACACCGACCATCGGCTTCCAGTAGCCGAGGACGAAGTTGGAGACGGCCATCTCGGTGCGGAACGCGACGCCAGCGCCGTCGGGGCGGATGGCGAGATCTTCGGTAGTGCCTTGTTCGGCCACGGCTGCTCTCCTGCGACGGCGGCCCCTAACCGGTTCTCGCGCACGTTGCAGGCCTGCAGAGCTCCACCTCGCCGCGACCGCGAAACTCGGCTAAGGATCGGCCATGGAGGTCGACGTGCGGTCGATCCTTGAGCCCGCTCGCGCGGGTTTTGCCGGGCTGCTGCTCGTGACGGCCTGCGGCGACTGGCCCCGGTCGGCGCACCTCCCTGATCCTGGTCCCCTCCTGCCTGCTGGCGCGCACCCCCGGTCGTCGGTCCCGCTCGTTT
>JBJONI010000171.1:0-3677 GCA_046051915.1 Pseudomonadota bacterium | reverse complement strand
GTCACAGCACGGGCACGGCGGTCACGGCGGTCACGGCGTGAGCCGGCGTCCCAGCGGCTAGGCGATCCCAAGCGTGGGTGGCCCGGCTGCGGCCGGTCAGCGACGCACCACCACTTCCCCAACCCATCCAAGGCCTAGAGGTCGCACCAACCATTGAACACCGGGACGGGTCGATGTGCCAAGTGGACCAGGCCACCGAAGGGCCGCTCAGAAGAGCCATCGAACCGCCCGGTCCCCAAACAAGCCGGCCAACCGCTGGCCACCCGAGCCAGAGGGACCGGACGTGCTGTCACACCCAAAGTTTACTATCCACGCATCACAGGCCAAAGGCCTCGAAGGTCTCGAGGAAGCGAGCAGGAGACGCTATCTGCATGTAGGCCCGCGCCGGGAGTGCGGCACCGTGGCCGCTCTGCAGATACAGAATCGTCTCGTCGACGCGAGCCTCGATCGCGGTCGAGATGCCCCCTTTGCGTGCCGAGATGCCCGAGAAGCGCGAGGAGTCGCCCCCCGCTTGCTTGACCGCCCAGCGGATCCAATCGCTGGCCTTCTGCCGAGAGCATGGCTGCCGCGTGGCCACGGTGGCCCCGCCCTTGGCACAGCGGGAGAGCGGGAACAACGGTGGGCAGAGCTCGCACGCCGCCGCCGGCCTCACCCGCTTGGCGCAATCCGGATGCACCTCGAGCCCGGCGAACACCATCCAGTGCCGCAGCTGCGCCACCACATCCAATTCCGGGTCGCGCGAGCGGCCGAACGCCGGTTAATGGCCCTTGCGCTGCGTGTCGTTCTTCCGCCGGTTGATGTGCACCGAGCACGTCCCCTCGAAGCCGGGCACCCCATACGCCATGAGATAGTCGAACCACAGGTCGCACACCTGCAGCCTCGCAACCTCATTGACCCGCAGGCACCCCAGCGTGGCCACCGCCGTCAAGAGCCGAGCGCGGTGCGCGGCCAGCGTGGCCGGCCGCCATGCGAGGAGCCAACGCACCGTTGCCTTCTGGATGGGAAGCTTCAGCGGCACGGGGCGACCCCGAATCGCCCCGAGCATCTTGGCCCACGACGAGAACTGGTTGGCCTCACACAGCGGCGGCGGCAGATGGAACTGACGGTGCCGGGCCTGCACGGCCTTCCAGACCAACTCGACCTGCGAGGTCGGCACGGCAAAACAAACCAGGTCCCATGTCAGTGCCTTCAACGTCTCAAGCGACATCGGCAGAACAGAGCCCAACGCCTTACGGGCCACCCCCCATGTGACGACCAGGCGCCAGGCTCGCCAGTAGTCCGCCCTTGTGCGCGGCTGCCGGATGGATGGCGCGAGATGCCGATCGAACTCGGCCGCCAAGGAGGCGACCGTCGCCCCAGCGCCGCCTCCCGTCGCCCCCAGCCGCCGAGCTGCCGGGCCCCAGTTGCCATCCGCCCGCTCAAGCGCCGTCGGCGCAGAGTCGTCGAGGAGAATGCGCACCCGGTCAACTCCGGCGAAGGCGGACGCGTGCGCCAATTCCGTGACATTCAGCAGCACCGGCAGCGGCGTCTTGGACCATGAGAGGCGAGCGTTGCCAGCCCCCAGCCGCACCGCGACCATGCTGCGCCATGCCGAGCGCGCCAGCGCCAAGTCGAAGATGTCCTGCTCGGACATTCCGAGCTGACGGGCAGCTGCCGCCAGCGCGCCGGAGCTGCCCGAGTCCTGCGCACACAGCCCCGCCCGAGCGCCTGCCTCCCCGGGTCGCCGCGCCGTGACCCGGGGAGGATGGCCGTAAGCGCTCATCGGCCCCTCCCTCGCCCACCAGGGCGAGGGATGGGACGCCGGGCTGAGACCGGCGCCGGGCCCGTGATCTCATCCACGGTGATGGGGAAGGCGCCGTGCGGAGGGAGCGAGAACTTGGCCACGAAGTCCCGATACCGCGCACGGGCTGCGTCGGTGAGCTCCGCTCCGTTCCATGCCGCGTCGTCCTTCGCCGCCCGGCCGGGTCCATCCACCCGCCAGCCGGGCGGAGCCTCCCCACGCACGCGGACGAAGCGAGATGGACACTCCGTCGCATAATGATGCTGCACAGCCTGGCACTCGAAGCACAACAGAGTGGCAGGAAGCGCGGAGGATCGATACGGGGAGAAAGAGCCGAGCAAACCCGTCGAGTACGGTATGTGAAGATCGTCAGAGACGAACACCGCGTCCGAGCGGCGCTGAACGGACGTACCCGCGTTGAATGCCGAGCCACCGTTGCCCCCGCCAGTGCTGCTGATGATCGTTTGCACGGTCGAGTACTGCGGCGGCGGCGGGGTGACGGGCGGAGGGAGAACGAACCCCGGCGCCGCAGCCCCGCTGCCGTAGAAGAGAGAAGCGTAGGAGGAGACCGGAGGAAGGGTGCCGGCCGGTGGTGTCGAAACGAGTTGTCCCGGCGCCCGGACCCCGATGAGGACCTGCTGTGCGTGAAGAGCTCGCCTCGCCTGCGGTAGTAGATCGATGCCCTCCGCACCACCGCCGGAGAGGCCGCCCAGGAGAGGCCCGGCGGCGCGATACCCGGCAGCCGTCTGACGAGCCAAGGTGTCGAGAGTTGGTTCCTGCTCAAGAGGAGGGGGGGAATAGACGGGCATAACCGGCTGCTGAACAGTCGAGAACAACGCACTCGCCGCCGGGGCCGGAAGAGTCGTCACGCCCGGCACGGAACACTGCGCAGAGCCCGGCGGGATACCTGACGCGGCTATGGGCGCCAATGCCGCACCCACGCCAACGGTTTCCGGGGCACCGCCGAGGGACGCGCCCGGGGGAGCGTCCAGCGGATTGGAATTCAGCGGTGCCGGCCCTGACTTGAGGCCGCAGATGAACGACGTCGCCATGCAGAGGAATGCCCTGGCGCAGTAGGCCTCCCGAGCCTGGAGGGAGACGAACATGGCACTTTGCGTAAGCAGCTGCTTCCAGAGGCTGTCGATGAACGCCTCCAGCGTGCTGTTGTCGTGAGCGTAGACACGGCCCAGCGTACGCATCTGACTGTGAAGATCGCGCCGTCCCTGTTCTGCAACGCCGCGCTCAACGACTCCAGCGACCCACCTCGCCCTGACAGTCGAGAAGCGAAGCATGACCTGAACGATATCGCTGCGAAGTGCGTGCGGAATCGTCGAACCGCCAGAACCCATACTCCGGAGGAAGTCCTGAATCTGCGCCGAGAGCGAGTCCGCCTTGGAAACGACCTGAAGGAATTCCGAGTCCTTGGACATGTCGCTGGCCTCCGCTATGGCCCAGCGCGCGAACATCCACGCCCACTGTTCGACGTCATGGACCTTGAGCGGAGACGCCGTGAGGAGGAGGTTGCGATTGAACTGAAACGAGAAGAACCACATGGCCGCGAGGAACCCAGACGGGACTGTCCTACCTTGCGCCTCCAGCGTCGCGGCCTGCGACCTGCGCATCTTCCACTCCTTCTCACTGTCCTTCTGCATCGGCAACCCCGACATCCGCAGCACGGCTGTCCGATCCCGGCCAAAGAGCGCCAGTACAGCTTCCTCGGAGACGTCGAGAGCCTCGTCCGGGTCGAAAGTGGCTACCATCGACGTGCTGGCGGCGTTTGCGACCGCCGCGGAGACCCCCCCCCGCGCTGCAAACCGCTGACGTTCCGCTGGTGTCCAGACTGGGACAGGAGATGACGATGACCGGTCATTATGGCCCGCCCGGGTGTCGAGGGCGG
>JBJONI010000170.1:0-14226 GCA_046051915.1 Pseudomonadota bacterium | reverse complement strand
ACGCGGCGATCAAGACCAAGGCGGGTCTGCACGTGATTCAGCTCGCCGAGAACCTCGACCTCGAGTACGCCACCGCCGGCGGCGTCCGCGACCTTCAGTCCGGAGAAGTCGAGATCTTCGACATCCACAACATGGCCTTGTTCGGACGCTCCTCTGCGTCGTCGATCCGCCTGCCCGGTCGCGTCCGCAGCAGCACCGGACCCCAAGGCGGCTGCGCAGGACGCTGAAGGCGTCGGCGTCGCCGCGACGTCCGCTGCGCGGCGGTGCGAAAATGTCGCCGGGGGTGTAAGGCGCGGAACAGCTCGCGCGTTGTGCGCCCGGAGCCTGACCATGCCCCTGCCCACGCCGCCACCGCCCGCGCCCCCCGCCGCCGTGTCCCATGACGCCGGCGCTTGGGTATCGCTGGAGGCTGCCGCCTGGGACGCGCTGCGTGCACGACTGCCGAACCCAGCCGTCGCCCTCCCACCGGCGCCGTTTGCGACGGCCCGGCGGTTGACCCTTCGTCCGCGACTCGATGCCGCGTTCGCGATCGACGGCGAATGGGACGTGACGGTGCCAGGGCCCACGGCGCAGGCTTGGATCCTCACCGAGGCGCCCCTCGACGTGCGCGAGGTCCAGGTGGACGGCGTGCAGGCCTCGCTCCTCGACGCCGCAGGCACCCGCCTGTGGCTGTCTCCGGGCGTACACCGCGTGGTGTTGCACGCCGAGGCGGTCGGCGACGTCGTCCCGTTGGCGCCCGCCGGGGTGCAGCGCGCGCGCGTCCTCGGCGATGCGGCAGGTCGCACGCTCGTCGGCCTCCCCACCGAGGACGGGTGGATCGTCGGCGGTCCCGCCGCCGTGACGTGGACGACCCCGCCGGCACGACGCGACGAGGGGCGCCTCCTGGCCACGCGCTGGGCGGTGGGCCTCGACGTCGACGAGGACGCGGTCCGTGGCCGCGCCCGGCTGACCCTCCTCCCCGCACGCGGCGACCTCACGGGCGCCGACATCGCGCTTTCGGGGATCGGGGACGATGTGCAGATCACCGCACCCGCCGGCGTGTCTTGGTCCCGACGCGGTGACCTCCTATCGGTCGCGCTGGACCGCCCCCGTCGCGAGCCCGTGACGTTGGGCCTGACGTGGACGACCGCTCTGGTCGGCGAAGTCGCCGCGATCCCCGTGCCGGAGGCCGACGCGCACGGCGCGTTCCGCCGCGAGGAAGCGTTCGTGCTCGGTCGCGACGCGTCGGTCGGGGTCGTGCCGGAACTACGCGGTGGCCAGCCGACGGCGTCCGCGATGTTGCCCGAGTGGGCGACCAACCTGTCGACCGGAACACCCGTCCTCGCCCGCGTCGGGCCCACCTCCGGGACGGTGCGGGCGCTTCGGCTCTCCCCCCTCCAGGCGCCCCCCGTGTTCGTCGACGCCGCGAACTGGGACGCGTTGGTCACGACCGATGAACGCTACCTGGCACGCGGGACATGGACCGTCCGCAACGACCGTGCAGGCGCCCTGCGCGTGGTGCTGCCGCCGGGCTGTGTGCCTTGGCTCGCGACCGTCGATGGGCAACCGACCCCGGTCAGCATCGAGGCCGACGGCGCGATCCGGATCGCGCTCCCGCGCAGCGTCGAGAGCGTCGGTGGCCTGCTCGCGTTCCCCGTCGTTCTGGTCGTTCAAGGGACGACGGGTCACGACGAGCTCGCCCTCCCGAGTCCGCAAGCCCCGGTCGGCGTCCGCCGTGTGACCGTCCACCTCGCCGCAGGCGTGCGCGCTGCCGCAGACGGTGCCGCCGACGGCAGGGTCCCGGACTTTGACGTCGACGAAGCGTTGCGCTGGGATTTTGGCGGGGGCGGTATCGAGGCCGCACAAGCCGAGGCGTTGTACCGCGACGCCGTGTCGGCGTGGCTCGACAACGACACCGAGGCCGCAACCTCCGTGCTCGACCTCCTCGCCGAACAGGGGGTCGATAACGCCAACATCCAGGGACTCCGCGGCAACCTCGCGGCCGTGATGGCGCCCTCGAAGAACGCCGAGGACACCGGCGCGCAACGGATTCTCGCCCAGGCGGCGGCGCGCGCGCTCGACGATCAACGCGCGCAGGAGGATGCCCTGGCCCGCGCCGAGCAAGCCCTCGCCGCCGGCGACGAGAGCATCGCCCTCGAAGCCCTCGAGGAGGCCGACCGCGCGGCGAAGAAGATGGGCACCGCCGGCGGGGAGCGTCGCGAGGCCAACCTCGCGCGGACCGACAGCCTGCGCGACGTGTACGGCAAGGACAAAGCGTCCGGCAAGTTCGTCCAAGCCCCGTCACGCGCGGAGAGCAAGCCCGAGGATGTGGTCTGGGAGACCCTGGAGGACGGATCGCGGATGTGGCACGTCGAGACCGAGAATGGCACGTTCGGCGGCGTGATCGGTGGCGTCGCCAGCGGTGTGCTCGGCGGGGTGGCCGCGCCGCCGCCGACAACGCCGGAGCCCCTTTGGGCCTACGACACCTCCACGGTGGACGATCTCGCGTTGGACCCTCTCCCGACCGGTGCGGCCGTCGACGGCGAAGGCTCGCCCTCGCTCGGCTTCGACGACGCGGAGGGCGGAGGGGACGGCATCGCCGAGGTGGATGGCCTCGTCGAAGCCCGACCGTCACCCGGGCGCGGGCGCGCCCCCGCACCGGAGGAGGCGTCCAACGCAGTCGCTCGGCCGAGCGCGCCGCTGACTTCCATGACGCGCGCCCCTGCCGCCAAGCCGGCGTTCGCGCCGCCGCCTCCACCGCCGACGGGTGCTGCGCCAACCGTCACCGCGGCGCCGGCCGCCGACGAGCCGGCCCCCGACATCGCGGCCGCGGCGACCTCGACGCCGTTGACCGCGGAGTTCCTCGCGTCCATCCCCACCGGCCGATCGTTTCAGCAAGCGGTCGAAGTCGAGAAGATCGTCGTCGCGCGCGGGCCCGTCGACCGTTGGGCGAAGGTGGGCGCCAAAGAAGCCCCCTCCCCCGCGCCGATCGACCGGCCCGACGTCCCTCCGGTCGTCTCGACCCGCGCTGACCTTCAGATCCCGGACGGCACGACCGTCCTTCGCTTCCAACACACGCTGCTGCGCGAGGGGGACGTCCGTCCGCTCCGCCTACGGCTTGTCCCTGACCACGGCCGACACGGCCCCAAGGAGTCCCGATGAACCGCTTGATCGCGAGCCTCGCCCTGCTCTCGCTGCCCGCGCTGGCGGCGCCGACCGACCGCGTGGACGTCAACCTCGACGCGTTCCTCGCGCTGATCGACAAGACCAAGACGCCGACGCCCCCCGTCGCGCCCGTCGCCGCCAGCCTGACGACGGCCGCATACGACGGGAAAGTTCAGGGAGAAACCGCCGTGTTCTCCGCCAAACTGCGCGTCGAGAACCACCGCGACGCGGGCTGGATCCAGATCCCCCTCCTCGCCGCAAGCTCGGCCCTGATCGACGCCAAGGTCGGGGGCAAGCCCGCCTCGGTCACGCTGAGCGGCGACTGGTACACGCTGATCACCGACGCCAAGGGGGCGATCGACATCGACCTGACGTTCGCCACCGCCGTCGTCGAGACGCAGGGCGTGCACAACATCGGGTTCCCCCTCGCCCCCTCCGGCGGAACGACCCTCGCCCTGAGCGTCCCGGTCGATGGGCCGATCGACCTGCGCATCCCCCAGGGCCGTGTCCTGAGCGACGCCACGACGGGCGGCCAACGCAAACTGAGCGTCGCCCTCTCCGCGCGCGACCGCTTTGCTGCGGCGTGGCAGCGAACGACGACCGACACCCCCGCCGCCCCCACCGCCGAGGACACCCGCCTGTACACCGAGTCGACGACGCGCGTGGACCTCGCGGATGGCTTGCTCCACGCTTCGACGACCCTTCACCACACGGTCCTGTTCGGCGGCCTCGACCAGTTCCGCTACGACATCCCCGACGGCCTTGTGGTCCTCGACGTCAAGGGCGCGGGCGTCCGCGAGTGGAAGGTCGACGACAAGGGAGACCTCACGCTCGACCTGGGCTTCGTGGCGGAAGGCGCGTGGGACGTCACGATCGAGGCCGAGCGGCCGGTGGCGATGGGTGGAAACACGGTTCAAGCGCCGATCATCACGCCGATCGACGGGGACCGGTTCAAGGGATGGCTCGGGGTCACCGCGGGCGGCAACCTCGAGATCGCCCCGGGCGCGGTGTCGGGCGCGAGCCCCGTCGACGTCCGACAACTCCCCGCCGACATCCTCGGCACGACGACCCAGCCCGTGTTGCTCGGGTACAAGTTCCTCGCGGAGGACGCCGCGATCCCGCTCGTGGTGACCGCGCACGAACAGGTGGACGTTCTCGTGACCCTGCTCGACCGCGCGCAGGCGGTGTCGATGATGACGTCCGACGGACGCCGCCTGACCCAGGTGGTGTACGAGGTTCGAAACAACCGTCGCCAGTACCTCGACCTGTTCCTGCCCGACGGGGCGGAGTTGTGGAGCGCGTCCGTCGCCGGGCGCGCGGTGCAGCCGAGCCGCGGCCCCAAGGGCCAGATCCTGCTTCCGCTTGTTCGCTCAGCGTCGTCAGGCGGGGCCCTGTCGGGGTTCTCGGTGGAGGTCGTGTACGTGGAGAACGGCAAGAAGGCTTCCAAGGTCCGCGCCGAGCTCCCCCACACCGACGTCCCGACCACCTGGGTTGGCTGGACGATGTACGTCCCCGACGACACCAAGACGCCCAAAAGCAGCTTCGATGGCAATATGGCGCACGTCGACAGCCTCGACGCCCCCCAATCCTCGCTGACGCTGATGCAGGACCGCGCCTACCAAGGCCAGGCAGAGATGGCGGCCGAAGCACAGATCAAGCGCGGCGGGCTGGATTCCGGGGCCGCGCCTGTCCAAGTCAATGTGCCGCTCGAGGGGCGGCCCATGTCGTTCGAGAAGCTGCTGGCGCTCGACGAAACGCTGTGGATCAGCTTCGACCTCAAGGGCGGCAAGTAGCCGCCGCCCCGGTCACCACCAGCCGGTCTCGAACCCGGAGTCCCCGGCGGGGGCCGTGACGTAGGGGCCGTCGAGGTTCTCGTACGCGTCGGATTCCACCACCACATCGGCGCGGTCGACCCAAAACCACGCCGAGCAGGTGCTGCAGCCGACGCTGACGAGGACGTTGATGCTCCGGGTCTCGAACGGACCGAGTCCGTCGACCGTCGTCACATCGTCCGCGACCGTCCGGGGTCCGGGTGCGGACACACGATCCCCCCAAGTCTCCAGGTCGAACGGACCGGACGGGGCGTCAGCGAGGTTGGCGATGGTCACGGTGTGGACGATGAACGTGGCGTACACGCTGCTGGTGACGTCGTAGATCGCGAGGTCCGGCAGGGCGTCGTCGCTCGTCGACCCGAGCCGGACGGTGAGCAGGTTGTCACTTTCGTCGGCCTCCTCCAGCGTGTCGAGGCTATCGACGAAGGCCGTCACTTCCGGTTGCCCCGCTGGCACGTTCACCACGAGCGCGACGCTTCGGGTCTCGCCTGGCGCGAGGTTCTCGACGCGGACGAACGCGTCCCCGAGGTCTCCTGCGACGGGCGGGCGGGCGGGCGCCACGTAGACGTCGAGCCACGTCGCGTCGACGGCGACGCTGCCGACATTGGCGACCTCCACGCGCACGCCGTTGGTCGTCCGCGCGACCGACGCCACCCGGAGCTGGGCCGCACCGCGACGGACGTTCACCGTCGTCGGGGGGGTGCCGATGTCGTCCCAACGCGCTGCGATCTGGGTTGTCCCTTCCGACATGCCGGTCACGAGACCCGACGCGTCGACCGTGGCGATCACCCCGTCCTCAACGACCCATCGGACCTGCCGAGAGGCATCTGCGCTGAGGCCATCGGAGTAGGTGGCGGTGGCCTTCAGCGGCGCAGACCCGCCCACCGCGACGTCGAGCACCGCTGGCGTCACGGCGAGGGCGCGAACCTCGGCTTCGGTCACGTCCACGTCGACCCATGGGCTCGGAACGCCCTGCACCACCGCCCGCACGCGCGTCCGCCCGGCCGAGACGCCACGAAGCGTGCCCTCGGCGTCGAGGGCGTCTGACACCTCGGCGACCCCCGCGTCCTCCACGTCCCAACGCGCCAGGTCGGTCACGTCGGCCGCCGTGCGGGCGGCGGTCAGCCCGGTCGCGGCGAGCGGTGCCTCACCCCCGACGGGCACGACCACGCGCGCCGGCGCGACCAACACGCCCACCCACGCTGACGTCCCCGAAGGCCCGCCGAGATCCACGGGTCCGCAAGCGGACAACAGCAGCGCGAGGGCGAACGATCTCATCGGCGCTCGAGGTCCTCACCGAGGACGTCCAACAACGCACCGTATTCGAGGAACGGGTTCTCCGAGCTCCCCGAGGTACGGGTCCGGGGGTTGTTGTACGGGACCCAAGCGAAATCAGGATGCTCGTCCTCGGCCGCCCACACCCCACGCAAGACCTGTCCGTTGGTGTCGGTGGTGAGGGTGTAGCGCCAGACCTCATCGAACGCGGTCGCCCCCTGCGTGCTGACGTACGTCTCGTCGACGCCGTCGTTCTCGAAGCTCACGGTCGCCGTCACGTCGAAGGTGCGCTCCGTCGCGGCCGAGTCCTGCACCGCGACCAAGGCGCGGATCTTCTCAAGGGTCGCGTCTCCGATCCCATCGACCTCGACCAGCTCGTCCACGGATTGGAACGGGCGAACATCGGTGCGATAGGCCACGACGGCCTCTGCGACGGCGGTCGACAGGTAGGGCAAGGCGTCGATCGCCTCGACCGAGGCGGTGTTCACGTTGAGCAGACCCGCGCCCCCGCCGACCGTGGTCTCCTCCACCTCGACCATCGCCGCGAGGACGGGGAAGTTCCAAACCGCGTCGCCGGCGTCGGTGTCGAACACGAACGGGATCCGTTGCTGGCGCAGGTAGTGGTCGATGATGTGGTGGAACGCCTTGGGTGACAGGTCGTTGATGTCCTGCTCCGGGCCGTTGTAGCGCTGGCCATAGAACCGGCTGTCGGTGCTATAGAACGCTGTGGCAAGCAGGCCCTTTTGATCGGCGGTGCTGAACGGGATCGCGGTGCCATCCGGAGCCGTCCACGTGACGGTCTGGCGCGGCTCGTTGGCGAGAATCGCGGACGCCGACCAGCCGTTGCACTTGCCCCACCAACTCCCGCCTTTGGGGTTGTAGGCGTTGAGCAGTTCCCAAGCCGCAAGGTAGAACGGGTTGCTGATGTCGGCCCCTCGCAGGTGCTCGGCGAGCCCGAACTTGTCGAACGGCGACAGCGCCTCGATCTCGTACGACCAGCCCTCAACGTGCACCAGCCGGCCCCCGTCGACGCGCAGCCGCCCGCCGTCGAGATCGGCGCGGATCCCGTCGTAGAACGCCACCAGCGTCGCCACCTCGGCGTCGGTGCGTTGCTGGTACTCGGCGGTGAGCGCCGCATAGCGGCTGTCTGAGCTGGCGAGACCGCGCAGCTCGGTCTGGATCTCGTCCCGGCGCGATGCATCGGCGCGAATCGACGGCTCGACGCGGTCCGAGAGCGTTGGACGGTCGTCGTAGCCGAACACGACCGCGGACTGCTTGAGGGGCCACCAAGAGCCCGGCCATGGGGCGTAGTCGTCGTAGACCGACGCGATCCAGCCTTCCGAAGCCGTCGCCTCGTCCACGGTCAGCGAGGCGTCGATGTCGATGGTGGTCGAAAGTGCGGCGCGGTAGTCGAAATCTGGCGGCGGCGCATCGTCGACAGCGAGACGCGCGAAGGTGCCCGCGGAGGCCACCTCGCCGTCGGTCAGCAAGCGGATCCGGACGTTGGCGGACTCAGACCACGTCGGCCACGGGGTGCCGCGCTCATAGACGCTGGTGATCGTACCGCCACCCAGCTCGTCCGCGTACGTCGCCTCCACGGTGCCGGCCTCGGTCCGACGCGTCGTCAGCGAGGCCCCGTTCTCGAGCCGTAGCGTCTCGTCGGTGAACCGCGCGGAGAACGGCGCGAGCAGGGCGGGCACATCCGACAGGTCGGATTGCGTGAGGGCCGACCACGAACGATCGAGTTGCGAACTCGACAGCGCTCGCTCGACGCGTCGACCGCCTTGGTTGGTGAAGCTCACCATCGCCGCGAGTCGGTCCCGGTCGGCACGGAACACGAGGTAGACCACCGGGTCGGCCTCCAGAAGCCCGGCATCGGCCGTCGCCGCCCGGTTCAAGCTGACCTTGACGACGTCGAGGGGGTGGCGCCCGCCGCGTGCATCGAGGGCGAAGCGCGCCAACTCGTCGCCGTCGTTCGGCACCAGATCCTGCTCGATCACCTGCCAGCGCCACACGGCTTCCGGCGTCCATGCGTCCCCCAACGGAACGGCCTCGACGGACGCATCCAACGCGATGGCGTGCTTCGGAGCCTTCGCCGCCGTCTCGCGACGGGTCGTGGCGAGGTGGAAGGTATCTCCAAGCTGCCACTCCAAGCGGATGGCGTCGTGTCCGCCGGCCGGCGCGGTGCAACCGGCGGTGAGGGCGACGAGGGTGACCAGCATGGGCAAACGCATGGGAACTCCAAAGCGGTTCGCCGCCTAACCGTCCTACGCCAAGCGCGCCGGTCTCCGCCGCCTGCTACGCTTCACGCCCAGCCAGCACCCGGCGAGCCCGCCACCACAAGTACGCATTGAACGCCCAGAACCAACGGAACGAAGGGTTCTTCGTCTGACCCTTCGCGTAGCGCCAGTAGATCTGTTGGAGGATGACGGCGAGTCGAAACAACCCAAAGACTTGGTAGAACCTCATGTCGGGCAGAGGGCGTCCCGAGGCATCGGCGTACGCCTGCACCAACTCCGTCCGCGTCATCATGCCAGGCAGGTGCGTCGGCTGACGACGCATCTGCTGCGCGATGGCGTCGTCGTCGGCCTGAACCCAGTACGCCAACACATTGCCGAGATCCATCCATGGATCCCCGATCGTAGCGAGCTCCCAATCGAGGACGGCGGTCACGCGCGAGGGATCGTCGGGATCGAGCACGAGGTTGTCGAACCGAAAGTCGTTGTGGACGAGGACGCGGTCGACGTCGTCTGGCCGGTGGGCGAGCAGCCACGTCGTCACGTCCTTCCAACTCGGGACATTCCACGTCTTCGCGGCGTCGTAGCGGGCGATCCAGCCTTCGAGCTGCCGACGAACATACCCCTCGGGCTTCCCGAACGGCGCGAGCTCCGGCCGGTCGGCGGGACGCTGCCGATGCAGCGCGACGAGCTGCGCGACGAACGCCTCGCAGAGCCGCCGCGCGTCGGCGGGCGCGAGCACCATGCCGTCGGGCAACCGCCCCCGCAGGATCGTCCCCTCCACCCGAGCCATGACGTAGAACTCGGTGCCGACGACCTCCTCATCCTGGCACAACGCGACGCCGCGAGGCACGGGGTAGGCCCCGGCGAGCGCCGCCTGCAGGGCGAACTCGCGCGCCATGTCGTGCGCGCCCTTCGCCTTGCGGCCAGGCGGCGCCCGTCGCAGGACCAACGCTTGCCCGTCGTCGCCCTCGAGCAGGTAGGTCAAGTTGGAAGCCCCACCCGCGAACTGGGACACCCGGACGGTTCCCTGCCAGCCCGCGTTCGCCACCAACCACGGCTGCAGGCGCACGAGGTCCAAGGCCTCGCTGTCCCGGACGGCGCGCGTCGGGTTGTGGCCGCTCATTCGGCACGCCCCCGCTCTGAGGCCAGCCGACGCCCGTAGCGAAGCGCACCGAGGTGCACGACCCACGGCAACCACCGCTTGAGGCGGTGAAGCCAGCGCGCCTCCGCATGCGGGAGAATCAGAAAGGTCCCGCGGTCCACGGCCCGGATCACGTCCGCCGCGACCTCGTCGGCCGTCCTTCGACCCCGGGCGAGCATCCGATCGGCGCGACGGGCGAGATCCGCGTCGGGGCTCCGCAGTCCCTCGCCCAGCCGGGTCGGGAAGAAGCTCGGGCACACGACATGCACCGCGATCCCATCCGGTGCGAGCTCCGCACGCAGCGTTTCGCTCAACGAGACCACGCCGGCCTTCGCGACGTTGTAGCTCGCCATACCCGGCCCGTTGGCCACGGCAGCGAGGCTCGCGACGTTCACGAGCGCCCCGCGGCCCTGCGCGCGCAACAGCGGCAGGAACGCACGACAGCCGCGAACGACGCCCAACAGGTTGATCTCGAGGATCCAAGACCAGTCCTGCATCGGGATGCGCTCGAACCGACCCGCGGCGGCGACGCCGGCGTTGTTGTAGACCCGATCCACGCCGCCCCAACGCGCCTGCACCGCGGCGACGACGGCCTCCCAGTCGGCGTCGCTGCGCACATCCGCGACGAGACCCGACACGTCCCCCAGCGCTGCCAACGCGGCCGCCGCTTCCTCCACCCGCGCGGCGTCGATGTCGGTGAACACCACCCGATCCCCGCGACGCAGGTGCGCGGCGACCAGCGCTCGACCAAGGCCCGATCCCCCACCGGTGACCACGACGCGCAGGCTCACGCGCCCCCCTTGCCGTAGGCGGCGAGCTCCATGCGTGCGATCAACCCCCGATGCACTTCGTCCGGCCCGTCGGCCAGCCGCAACGCCCGCGCCATCGTCCACGCCGCCGCGAGCGGCAGGTCATCGGACAGGCCCGCCGCACCGTGGATCTGCATCGAAAAATCGACCGCATCCTGGGCGACATGGGGAACAAGGACCTTGATCTGTGCGATTTCACGCATCGAGGCCATCGCGCCATCCCGCTCGATCTTCCATGCCGTGTGCAGCACCATCAGGCGGGCCGCCTCGATGCGAATCCGCAGGTCCGCGATCCGCTCGCGGTTGCCGCCCAGGTTGACCAGCGGCTTGCCGAAGGCGATCCGCTCGGAGCCACGGGCGCACGCCAACCCCAACGCACGCTCCGCCAGCCCGATCAGCCGCATCGCGTGGTGAATCCGACCGGGCCCGAGGCGCCCTTGCGCGATCGCAAAGCCCCAGCCCAGGTCGCCGACGACGTTCTCGCGCGGGACGCGCACGTGATCGAAGTGCACTTCTCCATGCCCGTAAGGCTCGTCGAAACGACCCATCGTCGGGAGCATCCGAACCACTTCGACGCCGGGCGTGTCCCGCGGGACCAACACCAAGGTGTGTTGTTGGTGACGGCCGGCCGTGGCATCGCTGCGACCAAGGAACAACAGCAACTTGCAGTTCGGGTGGCCCACACCCGTGCTCCACCACTTGCGGCCGTTCAACACGACGGTGTCTCCCGCATCGACGACCGTCGACGACACGTTCGTCGCGTCGGAGCACGCCACCTCCGGCTCCGTCATGCAAAAGGCAGAACGAATCTCGCCGGCCAGCAACGGCGTGAGCCACTGCGACTTCTGGGCGTCCGTCCCAAAGTGGTAGAGAACCTCCATGTTCCCGGTGTCGGGCGCGTTGCAGTTGAAGAGCTCCGGCGCGATCGCGGAGTGCCCCATCCGTTCGGCCAGCGGCGCGTACTCGGAGAGCGACAGACCCGCCCCCACCCTGTCGTCAGGGAGGAACAAATTCCACAGCCCCTCGGCCCTCGCCTTGGCCTTCAGGTCTTCGATCAGCGGGAGCACCACCCAACGGTCCGCGCGCGACGCGAGCTCCCGATGGTAGGCCGCCTCGACCGGATGAACGTGCGCGTCGAGAAACGCCTCGACACGCGCGATGTAGGCGGCGGCCCGCGCGGAGGGCTGAAAATCCATCACGCCTCCGCGGGGGCGTCAAAGGCCGGGCGGTAGATCCCCGTCACGACGGCAACGAAGAACATCGGTCCAATCAGCGCCTGCAAGATGTTGCTCGTGAACGACGGCTTGTTCTTCTCCCACACCGCATGGCCGGCCATCTGGACCGCCCATCCGACGACGGCGGCCGTCACGACGACCCACCCGGGCGTCCACGCGGCGAGAGGGAACGTCAACGCGAACAGCACCGCCATCATCGCCGCCAACCCAAGGTTGAGCCACGCGTAGAACGCGATCGCGACGAGGTAGCCGACGTGCCCGAGGCTGGGCGCGATCGACCATCCCCCGACGTCCCACGCCGCGCCGAGCTTGACCCAGTCCAGCATCGCAAAGATGTGGAACACGATGAGCGGGATCGCGATCTTGTGCGTGACGCGGTTCATCGGGTGCCGATGGTCCGCGGTGTAGGTGGCGAACCAACGGTTGAGCCACGGGTTGGCGAACGGAACGCCCGGTTGCGACGACATGCGACCTCCGCGAAGAACACGCAGAGTCTACGCGATCCGCGCGCCTTTGCCGCGCCCGAAGTTGTCGACCCTGCCAGCGTCGTCGCGTCAAACCGGCTAGTCGGCCGCAACGGAGGATCGATGAACGCCGACCTGACGCACAAGCTCAACCCTGCCAAGATCGACAAGGGCCTCAAGCAGATGCGGGCGCCGTTCGCCATGACCCTGTTCCAAGGCGCGAAGATGCCCCTCGGACTCGCGGCTGGGCTCACGCTCGACAAGATCGACCGCGACGTCTGTGAGATCTCGATCCCCGGCGGCTGGCGGACGCAGAACCCCTTCGGTTCGATGTACTGGGCCGCGCAGGGCATGGCGGCCGAGATGGCGACGGGCATCCACCCGTTCATCCTCAGTCAAGCCGCGCCCGTCCCGGTTCAGATGATCCTTGGGTCCTGCCAGGGCACCTTCGTCAAGATGTGCAAAGGGCGCGCGCGCTTCGTGTTCGGCCAAGGCGCCCTCGTCGCCGAGAAACTGGAGGCGACGATCGCCACCGGCGAACGTCTCGAATGCCCGACCGAGGTGATCGGTTACGACCCCTCCGGAGACGAGGTCAGCCGCTGGGTGTTCACCTGGTCACTCAAGGCCAAGCGCCCAAAGGCGTGATCAGGCCAGCCACGCCTCGGCCATCGCGTCCAACGACGAAGGGGCCGCGCGAAGCCACGCGTCGATGCGTGCCACCTCGGGTTGGGGCGTGACATCGGCCCCGCGCGACCGTGCATGCAGCAGCCACGTCGCGAGGTCGTAATGATGCAGCAAGCCCGCGAGCGGGTGCGACGCGTGCGCCCGTAGGACCCGCGCGGCCGCGCCCGCATCGGGAGCGCGCACCAACGCCGACCCGACATCGAACAACAGCTGCCGCAGCGACTCAAACGTGGCCTCCGGGTCGGCGGTGACGCGCTCGAACAAGGCATCGACCTCCGCTTCGGCCCAGCCTGCGTTGCCGAGCGCCTCTGCCATGGCGGGGAGCTGGGTCTCGAGGAACCCAACGTCGCGCCCGAGCGCCAACATTCGGCCGGCCGCGTACAGGTCAAACGCGCTCGCGACCGCCTCGCCGAGCAACATCCCCTCCGCGCTGTCGGCCGCGGCGCCCAACGCATGGCGCACCACGTGATGCCAGCCGATGTGAGCGACCACGTCGGCGTCGATCGCGCGATCCTCGAGGACGTCTTCGCCGGTGGCACCGTTCCAGAACACCACATTGAGCAACAGCGTCTCTTCCCAGGTCAGCACCTCGCGCCGAGCCGGCACCCGGAAGGCGTACCCGTCGCGCGCCAGCCGCCCTTTGAGTCGCCCGTAGACGTCCATGGCTGCGAACGCCGCGTCGTCGCGAATCGCGAGCGCCTGAACCGTGACCGTCTCGAGCATGCAACCCCCACCGCCGCCCCTTCAACCCGCGCCACCGACCGGCGCTAGGGTGCGCGCGGATCGCCGGAGGGCAGAGCGACATCGAGCGTCGTGTTCCAGGTCGTCGTCGCCAAGACCACGTCGGCCCACGTCCCCGGAAGATCGACCGTCACCTCAGCGCGAACGCTCCCGGCGGGGACACCCAGCACGACGACGGGGTTGAACCCCGGCGCCCCCCAGGTCGCCGGCTGCGACACCAAGACCTCGGGCATCGACGGGAGGACGCGCCCCAAAGGGTCAAAGAAGCGCGGTCGGACCACGCTCCCCACCGCACGCAGGTCGTGGAGCGCGCCGACACGAACCGCCAACCAACCACGGCCGGGGGCAGGTGTCGACGTCAGGATCTCGGGCAGCGTCACGGCGGTGGGATCTGTGCCATTGCTGCCGACGAGGTGCAGCAAACGCCAGGCTCCGCTCGCATCCTGCACGGGCAAGGTCTGCCAGGACGTCCGATGCCCGCCGCCGATCGGGAGTTCCGCGGGCAGGAACCGCGCGCAGGCGTCGTCGTGACAGTCCGGGTTCTGGAGGAACACGCGGGTCGGCATCGCGGGGAAGGCGCCCCGATCCCGACCCATCGTGACGAGAACATCGTTCCACCCGTCGGCGTCGACGTCGAGCGTCGCCGAGACGTTCCAGGCCA
>JBJONI010000169.1:0-11843 GCA_046051915.1 Pseudomonadota bacterium | reverse complement strand
CCTGCGTGAACACCGCCGGGTCGCCGTAGCCGTCCCCGTCGGCGTCCGCGTACCAAGCCCGGTCCGCGACGCCGTTGTCCACGAGCGCGTCGCAGTCTTGGTCGATGCCGTCGCACTGCTCGATGGCGCCGGGGAACTGGTCGGCGGCCGCGTCATCGCAGTCGCCGTTCTGCTCCACGTAGCCGGGCGCGCCGGAGCATACGCTTTCAGGGGTCGAGCCGTAGCCATCCCCATCGGCGTCGACGAAGCGGATGACGGGGTCGACGGGGTTCTCGTCGACGTTGCCGTCGCAGTCGTTGTCCTTGCCGTCGCAGCGCTCGTCGGCCCCCGGGAAGGTGGTCGCGTCGGCGTTGTCGCAGTCAAAGCCAAGATCGCTCGGCACGAACTGCGTCGGTGGGGAGCAGGAGACGGCAAACTGCGTGGCACCGATGCCGTCGCCGTCGTTGTCGAGGCTGTAGGTGATCGGGCCGAGGACGGCAGGGTCGTCGGGGTCGCAGTCGTCTCCGAACAGGACGCCGTCGCCGTCGGCGTCCGGGGGCGTCGTCCCTGAGATTCCGCGGTAGACGACCACCGCGCCTATCCCGTCGGCGCCCGGCACGGGCACGATCAGGTCGGCCTCGCCATCTCCGTTGAAGTCCCCCATCGAGGTCTGCGTCGGGGGTTCGCCGCCGCGGAGGACGTCGAGCTGGAAGCGTTGGTCGAACCCGGATGTCAACGGGTCGCGACCGAGCAGCAGCGTGATCCACGGCTGCGATGGGGTGTTGGCCATGACGACCACGTCGGAGAGGCCGTCGGCGTCGACGTCGCCAGCGGCGAAGAGCTCGCCGTGTCCGGTGAAGGTGCCCGGGCTGTCCACCGTCGCCAACAGCTCGAGCGCGCTGGGCGTGAAGCGGTAGATGCCGGCGAATCCGGTCCCGACGCCAAGGGTGTTGGTGAGCGGTGCGCCGATCAAGATCTCTTGGATGCCATCGCCCTCGATGTCGGTCAAGGTCAGCCCGTCGGTGAACGCGCTGAACGTGACCGTGCCGTCTTGGGTGAGGTCGGGCGTCTGCTGCCAGCTCGCCTGTGGCTTGCCGAGCCAGACCGACGCCCGTCCCGTGAGGCTGTTGACCTCGCTCGCGGACACGACGAGGTCGTCGATACCGTCGCCGTCGACGTCGCCCACCTCCAAACGCTGCCCGAAGGCCCCGATGGGCTGCTCCAAGATCAGCGGCGTGGTCGTGTCCCACGTGCCGATGCCGGTCCCCCAGAGGATGTGGACGCGGTTGGCGCCGTCGTCGGACGCGACGAGGTCGGGCAGGCCGTCGCCGTCCAGATCGCCCACCCCGGCGTCGACCCCAAGGCGCGTGGAGAGCTGCGGTGGCGACCAGGTGAGGATGGGCGCGGCGAGGCCGCCAGCGCCGTCGCCCGGCCGTACGGTGATCGTGCTCGACGACTCGGCGGTGAGGAGCACGTCGTCGACGCCGTCTGCGGTGACGTCTCCGAGCGGTCGGAGCCAGTCGCCGCTTCGCTGGAAGGGGTTCGCCCCGACTTCCGTCCACCCGGGGGTGACGCCCAGACCGCCGGTCCCCCCGAAGTAGCTCTCCAACGCGCCTTGGCGGGAGGTGCCGCGGTACGGGGCGCCCACGAGCAGTTCGTCATCGCCATCCCCGTCGAGATCGACCGCGATCGCGGAGCTTCCGAAGCGTTCGTTGGCCTGAACGCCGCGAAGGATGTCCTCGGCGGGTGTGTACAGGGGATCGATCCGCAGGGGAAGCGGGGTCCGATCGTCGGCCTCCACGGTGAGGGTCAGGGTGTTGTCGCCGACGATGAGGTGTGCGGGGAGCGCGCGACCGCGGGCGTCCCAGGCACGTGCGATGCCCACGCGAATGGCGGTTCCATCCGGCGATTCAAGCCGTACGCCGCGCGCCGTGGGGCGGACGTCGGCGTTGCCTGCGTCGAGATGCAGGTGGATCGGGCCGCTGCCTGCAGGGAGCGCGCGGACCTCAAAGGTCTGTTCGACGCCGAAGCCGAGGTCTTCCCAGCGTTCGGTCACGGGACCGTGCGCCAGCTCGTAGGCGGCGCAACCCTCCGCCGTCGTGCAGCGCAGCTCGCGCGGACCGTCGATCGGGAGCGCGGTGAGCGGTCCGTCGCCGCGGGCCCAGGCGCGCAGCGGCGCCGGCTGGACGGTGACGCGGGGGAGCGAGACGCGTGCTGCGGTCGCGGTGCCGAGGCCGGACGGGGTCGCGGCAGGTTGGGAGACGCACGCCAAGGTGGCGAGGGCGAGGGCCCAGGTGCGGTGCATGATCGACCTCCATGGCGGGCATCCTACCGCATCTTGACGGGGAGCCCGCCACCGCGTTGCGATCCGGCCGTTGGCGGCGGTCCCGCGGACGCTGGCACGCATCCTGCGGCGCGGCGGCGCGCCCCACGTCGCGCTGCGCGCTAGGGTGCCGAGGGGAGACGACATGCTGCGACGGGCTGGGGTCTTCGTGGGGTTGCCGTTTGCCTGTTGTGTCTCGCTGGCTGGATGCGGGCAGGCGCAACCGGAGCCGTCGCGTCTGCCGGAGGGTACCTCCCCCGGCGAATGCGCCGATCGTGTCGACAACGACGGCGACGGAGCCTCGGACTGCGCGGATGACGGCTGCTTGGCCGACGATGCCTGCGCGATGTTGCGGGATGGAGATGGCGACGGCGTGGCGGCCGAGGACGACTGTGACGATGCGGATGCGACGCTGGGTGCTGCGGCGTCCGACGTCGACTGCGACGGTGCGCGGGCGGTCGACGACTGCGACGACGGGGATGTGCGGCTCGGCTCGCGCGTCGAGGACGCGGACTGCGACGGTGCGCGGACGGTCGACGACTGCGACGACGGGGACGCGCGACTCGGGTCGCACATCGAGGACGCCGACTGCGATGGCGCCTTGTGGCGAGACGACTGCGACGACGGGGACGCGCTGGTGGGGTTGCGCCTCGACGACGTCGACTGCGACGGTGCGCGGGCGGTCGACGACTGCGACGACGGGGATGTGCGGTTCGGCTTGCGCGTCGAGGACGCGGTCTGCGACGGTGCGCGGACGGTCGACGACTGCGACGACGGGGATGTGCGGCTCGGGTCGCACCTCGACGACGCCGACTGCGATGGCTCCCTGTGGCGGGACGACTGCGATGACGATGATGCCGGCGTTTGGCCGGGTGCGCCCGAGGTGTGCGACCTCAGCGACAGCGACTGCGATGCCGACCTCCGGGATGGGTTCCCCGATGTCGACGCGGACGGTCTTCCGGACTGCGTGGATCCGGCGCCGCATCCTACGCTCGGGACCCTGCGGTACATCCCGGCAGGCACATTCACCATGGGGTGCGTTCTCGGCCGGGACGATGTGTCGGGGGGATGTCAGGCGAGCGAGCTGCCCGCACACAGCGTGACGTTGACGTCGGCGTTCTGGATGATGGAGGCCGAGGTCACCCAGGCGATGTGGATGGCCTTGGGACTCCCCAACTACGCCGAGTCGCAGGGGGACGGCCTCCCGTACGAGACGGCGTCGTGGTGGGACGCGGTCGAGGCCGCGAACGCGGCGTCGCTGCAGGACGGCTTGTCGGCCTGTTACGCGCTGTCGGGGTGTCAAGGAGCGGTAGGGGCTGGGCGGTATTGTGCCTCGGTGACGTTCGACGCGGCGTGCGCGGGTTGGCGGCTACCGACGGAGGCCGAGTGGGAGTGGGCCGCACGCGGCGGCGAAGATGCACCCTACGCGGGGTCGTCGGATCCTGACGCCGTGGGGTGGTACGCCGGCAACAGCCTCCTGCAGACGCACGAAGGCTGCGGTAAGCAGCGCAACGGGTTCGGGCTGTGCGACATGGCGGGCAACGTCTGGGAGTGGGTCGGCGACTGGGGCGGCGCGTTTGGGCGTGCTGCGGCCGTCGATCCCGTCGGCCCCGTGTCGGGGACAGAGCGTATGCTCCGCGGGGGCAGCTTCGAGGGCGACGCAAGCTGGGTTCGAACCGCTCGCCGCATCGGGATCGACCCTGTCCTGAGTTACCGAGACGTCGGCGTCCGTCTTGTCCGGACGGCGGACTAGTCGTGCTCCCCGCGCGGACGCGGGCACGCATCCTGCGGCGCGGCGGCGCTGTGCGATTTTGGGGTCAGCGCCGCTTCGTGGGCGCGCGCGGGATAAGCGGGCGCGTGGAGGCTGCTTGCGCCTCATCTCGCTCCACAAGCCGTACGACGTCCTGTGCCAGTTCACCGACGCGCAGGGGCGGCGCACGCTCAAGGACTTCCTCGCCGTTCCCGGCGTCTACCCGTGCGGCCGGCTCGATCGCGACTCGGAGGGCCTCGTCGTGCTCACCGACGACGGCGGGCTGCAGCACCGCTTGAGCCACCCCAAGTTCGGCAAGTCCAAGGGCTACTGGGTGCAGGTGGAAGGCACGCCTGGGCCCGAAGCCCTCGCCCAGCTCGCCGCCGGCGTCCCGATCGATGGCCGCATCACCCGTCCGGCGCGGGTCCGCCCGATCGAAGCACCGCCCGTCGGCCCGCGGGATCCGCCGATCCGGGTCCGCAAAACCGTTCCCGATGCCTGGCTCGAGCTGTGGATCACCGAAGGCATGAACCGCCAAGTCCGCCGGATGACCGCGGCGGTCGGCCTCCCGACGCTCCGCCTCGTCCGGTTCGCCGTCGGCCCCTACCACCTCGATGCGCTGGCGCCGGGCGAATGGCGCGAGGAGCGACCCCGATGACCCTCCCCCGCGACGAAAAGCCCTTCCTCGTTCTTCGAACCACGTCGCGCGTGCTGCGCGACCCGGTCGGCTATTACGGCGAAGCGGTCGGTCGGCTCGGCCCGATCTACCGGACGCGCGCGATGAACGGTGAGCTCGTCGTCGTCGCCAACCAAGCGCTCGCCCGCGAGGTGTTCGCGCTGCCGCCGGAGGCCACCGGCCCGTTCGCGGTCGATGCGATCCGCGGGTTGCTCGGCATGGGCAGCGTGTTCTGCATGGGGGGTGCCCGCCACGCCCGCGAGCGTCGGATGCTCACGCCCGCCTTTCACGGGCCGCGGATGGAGGCGTTCGGCGAAGCGATCCGCGACGTCGTGCAGCGCGTCGTCGACGGCTGGGTCGACGGCCAAGAGGTCGTCGCGGCCGAGGCCCTCGTCCCGATCACCTTCGAGATCATCGTCCGCGTCGTGTTCGGCGTCGACGATCCCGCCCGCATCGCGAGCTTCCTCGATCTGACCCAAGAGATGGTCGCCGCCGCGAGCCCCGCCCTGCTGTTCTTCCCGGCGACGCAGGTCCGCTTCCTCGGCCTCACGCCGTTCGATCGCCTGCTCGCGACGCGCAAGAAGGTGGATGCCGCCCTGCAGTTCGAGATCGACGAGCGACGCCGCACGGGCGTGCGTGGCCACGACGTCCTTTCGCTGCTGATCGACGCCACGTGGGAAGACGGCGAGCGGGTGCCCGACGCGCACGTCCGCGACGAGCTCGTCACGCTGCTGTTCGCCGGCCACGAGACGACGTCGATCGCTGTCGCTTGGACACTGTACGAGCTCGCGCGCCGCCCCGACGTCGTCGACCGCCTGCGCGCCGAGCTCGCGTCCACCGATGGCTCGTTGCAGGCCCTCGCCCGCCTGCCGTTGCTCGACGCGGTCTGGCAAGAGACCCTCCGACTGCACCCGCCGCTGTCCGACGTCCTTCGCGAGGTCCTGCAGCCGGTGACGATCGGCGGGCATCGCGTGGAGGCTGGCGAGAACCTCGTCGTCGCCTCGTGTTGGATGGCGATGGATCCCGCGGTGTTCCCCGAGCCCACGTCGTGGAACCCCGACCGCTGGCTCGAGGCGAAGCCGCCGCCGTTCCAGGTGTTGCCGTTTGGCGGCGGAAACCGACGCTGCCTCGGCGCGGCGCTCGCCAACTTCGAGGCGCAGATCGCGATCGCGACGGTGGTGGCCGCGATGGACCTCACCTCGTTGCAGGAGGAGGAGGCCGTTCGGAGGAACGCGACGATGGGGCCCAAGCACGGGGTGCGGTTGCGCGTGCAGCGGCGCGCGGAAGCCTAGGCGAGCGCCATCGCGAGGCGCGTGCCTTGGGCGATCGCGCGCTTGGCGTCGAGCTCCCCGGCCTCCTCCGCCCCGCCCACCACGTGCACCGCGACGCCAGCCTCGGCGAGAGGCCCGGCCAGGCTGCGCTCCGGCTCCTGTCCGGCGCACACCACGACGTGGTCGACGGGCACCAAGCGGGGCGCGCCCGAGATCGTCAGGTGCAGCCCTGCGTCGTCGAAGCGGTCGTACTGTACGCCCGAGAGCACCTCGACGCCGAGCTTCTTCAGCGTCTCGCGCCGGATCCAGGCCGTGGTGGCGCCGAGGCGTGCGCCGGGGCGACCCTCCGAGCGCTGGCAGAGGGTGATCGTGCGCGCGGGTGTGGCCGGGACGGCGGCGCGCAGGCCACCGCGCGCCTCGGAGGTCGCGTCGATGCCCCAGAAGTCGCGGAACGCGGCGTTGACGTCGCCTGCGGGGTGTGGGTGCCCGAGGAACTCGGCGACGTCGACCCCGATGCCGCCCGCGCCGAGCAAGGCCACCCGCGGCCCCACCTCGACCTCGCGACGAAGGACGGCGGCGTAGCTGACGACGCGTGGGTCGTCGGCCCCCGGGAACCGAACCGCGCGTGGGACGACGCCGGTGGCGAGCACGACGTGGTCAAAGCCTTCGCGCAACGTCGCGAGATCGGCGCGCGTGTCGAGGCGGACGTCGACGCCGAGCGTGCGCAGCTGATGATCGAAGTAGCGCAGCGTCTCGGTGAACTCTTCCTTTCCGGGGATCTGCATCGCGAGTCGGAACTGGCCACCGATCGCCGCGCTGGCCTCGAACAGCACGACGCTGTGCCCCCGCGAGGCGGCGGTGGTCGCGACGGCGAGGCCTGCGGGACCGGCGCCGACAACGGCGATCCGCCGGGGCGTGGCCGCCGGGATCAGCGGCATCTCGGCCTCGTGGCACGCGAACGGGTTGACGAGGCACGAGGCGCGCTTGTTGCGGAAGATGTGGTCGAGGCACGCTTGGTTGCACGCGATGCAGGTGTTGATCGCGGCGGGCGTGGCGGCGGCGGCCTTTCGGACCCAGTCGGGGTCGGCGAGGAACGGGCGCGCCATCGAGACGAGGTCGACGTCGCCCTGCGCGAGGACCCGCTCGGCGACGTCGGGCATGTTGATGCGGTTGCTCGTGACCAGCGGCAGGCGGACCGAGGGGCGCAGGCGTGCCGTGACGTCGGCGAACGCTGCGCGCGGTACGGTGGTCGCGATCGTCGGAACGCGCGCCTCGTGCCAGCCGATGCCGGTGTTGAGCACGTGCGCGCCAGCGTCTTGGAGCATCTGCGCGAGCGAGACCACCTCGTCCCAGGTCGCCGCGCCCTCGACGAGATCGAGCATCGACAACCGGAACATCACGAGGAACCCATCGCCGAGCTCCGCGCGGATGCGTCGGACGATCTCGACGGGGAACCGCGCCCGCTTCTCGAAGCTGCCGCCCCAAGCGTCGGTGCGGTCGTTGGTGCGCGCGGACAGGAACTGGTGCAGCAGGTAGCCCTCGGACCCCATCACCTCGACGCCGTCGTACCCGGCGCGCTGGGCGTTGCGGGCGGCGTTGACGAAGTCGCGCACGGTGCGTTCGACGCCCGAGGTGGTCAAGGCGCGGGGCTTGAACGGCGAGATCGGGGACTTCTTCGCCGTCGCCGACACGCACAGAGGGGAGTAGCCGTAGCGGCCCGCGTGCAAGAGCTGGAGCAGGATGCGCCCGTCGTGCGCGTGCACGGCGTCGGTGACGACGCGGTGCTTGAACGCGTGCCAGCGGTTCGACATCTGGCCGGCGAACGGCTTGAGCCAGCCCTCGACGTTCGGGGAGAAGCCGCCGGTGACGATCAGGCCTACGCCGCCTTCGGCGCGGCGGCCGAGGTAGGCGGCGAGGCGGTGCAACCGGCCGAAGTCCTCCTCGAGGCCCACGTGCATCGAGCCCATCACGACGCGGTTCTTGAGCGTGAACGCGCCCACGTCGAGCGGGGAGAGGAGGGTCGGGTAGGCGGTCATCGGGACTCCGGGTCGGCGGTGCATAGCCGAATGGGCGCGCCTTCGCCCGAGCGGCTAGCAGGGCGGGGGAGGCGCGCGTGAGAGCGTTCGAGTGGGACGGCCAGCCGCCAACGTCGACGCCGATGTGGGACCACGACGTGGTTCGCCGGTCGGGCCACCTCGACGGCCGGCGCGTGGCGCTGCTGGTGTGCGGTGGCATCGCGGCGATGAAGGCACCGCTCGTCGCGCGGGCGCTGCGATCGCGCGGCGCGCAGGTCGTCGCGTTCTGTTCGGAGGATGCGCTGCGCTACGTGGGCGTCGACGCGCTGGAGTGGTCAACGTTGCATCCGGTGGTGACGCGGCTGACGTGGCGTGCCGAACACCTCAACGACGCGGCGCCGTTTGACGCGTACTTGGTCGCGCCGGCCACCTACAACACGATCGGCAAGGTCGCGTCAGGGATCGCCGACACCGTCGTCTCGGCCGCGCTCGTCTCGGCGATCGGTCGGATGCGGGCGGGCGCCGCCGCGGTGCTCGTGGCGCCGACGATGCACGGGTCGATGCACACCCCGATCCTCGAGCGTCAGGTGGGCCTGTTGCGCGACCTCGGGGTCCGGTTCATCACGCCGCGCGATGCGTACGGCAAGCACAACCTGCCCGACGAGGACGTGCTGGTCGCCGCCGTGACGCGCGCGCTCGCCACCGGGCCTTGGGCCGGGGCCGCCGTGCGTGTGCAGGCGTCGCCGTCCGGGGCGGCGCAGCGCCGCGCGGCGCGGGTCGTCGAGGCGCTGCTGCTCGCCGGCGCCGAGGTTCGTTGGGTGCCATCGGCCGATGCGCCCGATGTGCCGGGTTGGCTCCCGCGTGGGGACGACGGCGCGCCGGTGGCCTGGACGTGGCAGGTCGATGAGGCGGGAGCGCGCGCGACGTCGGCGTCCGGCGACCCGGGTCCGGCCCTTGAGGGGCTCGCGACGCCGTAGACGACGGGTCGGGTCAGCCGCAGACGACGGGCAGGCAGGCGCCGTCGACGCACAGGCCGTTGGCCTCGCCGCAGGGCGTGAAATCGCCCTCGCAGACGGGCACGCACAGATCGGCGCGCTCGGTGCAAGCGTCGGTCGGGCCGCAGGCGAGGCAGGCGTTGACGAACACCTCGGCATCGGTGCAGTCCTCGGCCGTGACCTTGGGTGCGGTGTCGGTGGGGTCGGTGTCGGCACCGGTGCAGGCAAGCAGGACGAGGACGGCGGAGAGGGAGAAATGGCGCATCAGGGCCTCCTGCGCCGTTGTCTATGCGACCGCGCGCCGCTCCACCCGTCGATGCGGCCGTTTGTGCTTGTGGGGTCGGACAGGGGCGTCGTGCGCTGGGTTCGGCTAGTCCGCCGGCGGAGGTGGCGGTGGCGCGACGCAACGACGGTGTGCGGCGGACGGTGCGGGCGGTCGAGGTCGCGCAGGAGGTCCTCCCCGGGACGTCGATCGAGCTGCTCCAAGCCTTGCACCTGCTCACGCGGGAGGGTGACCTCAACGCGGACGCGCGCCGCAAACTCAAGCAGGTCAACCACCTGATCGGCTTGCTGCGCCCCTCGGTGGACGCGGCGCTCGCCGCCCACGAAGACCCGGTGCTGGTGGACTGCGGCTCGGGCAAGTCCTACCTTGGCTTGCTGCTCGATCAGCTCGTGTTCACCCCCGCAGGCCGCGGGCGCGTCGTCGCCTTGGAGGCACGCCCCGAGCTTGCGGCGGCCGCGGCGTCGCGCGCGGAGGCCTTGGGGTTGACGCGGTTTCGGTCGGTTGCCGGTCCGATCGAGGCGGCCTCCGTGGAGGGCCCCGTCCACCTCGTCACCGCGCTGCACGCCTGTGACACGGCGACCGACGACGCGCTGATCTTGGCGGCGCGCGCCGGCGCGGAGCACGTCGCGGTCGTGCCGTGCTGCCAAGCCGAGGTCGCGCGCCAGCTCGGCGAGGCGCGCCCGGAGGACGGCGTGATCGCGAGCCTCGCCGCGCACCCGATGCACCGCCGCGAGTTCGGTTCTCATCTCACCAACGTGCTTCGTTCGCTCACGCTCGAAGCGCTGGGGTACCGGGTGACCGTCACCGAGCTGGTCGGCTGGGAGCACAGCATGAAGAACGAGCTGATTCTGGCGCGGCGGACGCGTCCCGGCAGCGACGTCGGCCGCGAGCGGCTGCGAGAGGTCCTTACGCGCACCGGCGTCGCGCCCAAGGTCGTGCGGGAGCTCGGGGCGTCGTTGGGCTTGACGACGTCGGGCTGAGCCCTTTGCCGTAACGCGCGTAGGCCCAGCGCGAGGCCGGGCCGAGGGGGGCGAAGCTGCGGGTCGGTCAGTCCAGCCAGCTCCGGGTGAGCAGGCCGACGTCGCCCATCATCATGCCCACCGTGACCCGACCCATCGTCCACCCGCCCGCCGACGCGAACTGGTACGCGTCGTCGAAGGGGTGGTAGTCGAACGTGACGCCGAGCCCGCTGTCGTCGACCGTCAGGAACAGGCCGTCCCAGGCGGGGCCGTGGTCGGGGTCGTCTTCGGTGCCCGCGGCGTTGCTGTCGTAGACGTAGATGCGGGTGGGGCGGGCGTCGTCGGCGTCGGCGTAGACCGCGAGGTAGGGCGCGAGGGCGTGGCTTCCGCCGATGGACGTGTTGAGCGCGTTGAACTCGGTGTCGGTGGGCTCGAGGGAATCGGGCAGCATCACGTTCAAGAGCGCCTCGGTGAGCAGGTGGACGTCGGGCGCCATGACGATGACGGGCATGTCGGCGGAGGCGGACGCGTCGCCGGCGGCGAAGAAGGCGGCGATGCTGTCGACGGTGGCGACGTCGCTGAAGGTGGACAGCGAGGACTCACCGACGAGCGAGCCAAGGACCTCGCTGGAGAGCAGCTTGCCCTGCGTGATGCCCACGGTCCAGGCGACGTCGGCGGGCGCGTAGCTGGAAACGCCGGTCACTCCGAGAAAGAAGTCCTGCAGGACGTTGCTGCTCATGCCGAGGCAGTCAGCGGACGCGATGCCGTCGGCCCACCATGCGGCGTACAGGCCGTAGTGCAACCCGGTGACCACGGGGTTGGCGACCATGGCCGCGTCGACCTCGGCCGCGCCATACGTCTGCTCGAACGCCGTCCACATCGTGTCGTGGAGTACGGCCTTGACCTCGTCGGTCATGCGGCCGTTCGTGAAGGCGTAGGCGTCCTCCGAGGGAAGGAAGGTGAGGCCGTCGTGGCGCAGGAGCGTGGTCTGCACGAGCGCGGTCGGCGGGGTGAGCGGCCAGGGCGCCGTCAGCTCGACGTCGTGCAGGGTGCGGCCGTCGTCGTGGAGGAACCGGCCCGCGCCGTCGGTCGGGAGGACGGGCACGGTGACGGTCGCCTCGTCGGAGGTGGCGCCGTGGGTGAGCGCGGTGACGGTCAGCGGGACGCCGTCCCAGAGCAGGGAGATCTCCTCGCGCAGGCCGATGCCGCGCACCGTGGCGGTGCCGCGGGGCAGCGCGTCGAAGGCGTCGGCGAACACGACCTCATCGAGGACGGGGAACAGCTCGACCTGGTACAGGTTGTCGGCGTACGCGCCGTCGGTGTCGCGGCGCAGCTCGACGTCGTACAGGCCGGCGTCCATTTGGGCGGTGACGCTGGCGGGCAGCTCGTAGCGTCCAGCGCCCAGATCGGTCAGCGCGGCGATCCGGGCGGCGCCGGTGAGCACGTCGACCAGCACGAGCGTGGCGCCGCCGGTGACGTTGGCGGTCTCGAACACGATCGGCTGGCCGGCGTCGACCTCGGCGTCGTCGGCGGACACGAGCCACGGGCTGGTGAACAGCGCCTCCCACGCCTCGTAGGAGATCGTGTCGACG
>JBJONI010000168.1:0-3261 GCA_046051915.1 Pseudomonadota bacterium | reverse complement strand
GATGGAGATCGTCGACCGGACGCCAGAGCGCATGGAGCGTACCCGTGCCGGCGAGGTCGATCGCTTGGAGGAGGCCGTTGAGGCCGTATGGCGAATGGCCCGCACGCGTGCAGACCTCAAGACGCGCGCGCGCGCGGGCAAGACGGCTTGGGCCGAGGCGGAGGCCCTACGCTGGCAGCTCGCGATGTCCGGTCGCCGGATCGCCCACGGGGAGGCGCGCAAGCTTGCGGGACCGTTCATGGACGAAGAGGACTTGGTCCAGGAAGGCTACATCGGCCTGCTGCGGGCCGCGAAGCGCTTTGACCCCGACCGTGACATCCGCTTCTCCACCTACGCCCGTTGGTGGGTGCGCGCGCAGATGACGCGCGCGATCGACCATACGGGACGCCCTGTGCGGCTGCCGGGGTGTGCGGTCGAGCAGACGCGGAACCTTCGCAAGGCGATCAAGCGGTTCGAATCGGCGGGCATTGGCTTTGGCATCGCCGAGCTCGCGGAAGAGGTCGGCATCGACAAGGAGCGCGCGGAGCTGCTCCTCAGCCAAGGAAGCACGATCAGCTTGGAGCAGCCTGTCGATGACGGGCCGCGGCCGCGCTCGCTCGAGCGTTTCCTCTCCGACCAGGACGCCGCACGTCCCGACGGCGAAGCGATCAACCACCAAGAGTTGGAGCGTATGCACCACGCCTTTGAGATGGTGCTCACCGAGCGCCACCGGTTCGTTTTGACGCGCCGCTACGGCCTGAAGGACGGAGAGTTTCGTACCCTCTCGGAGGTCGGCAAGGAGATGGGGCTCAGCCGCGAGCGTGTCCGTCAAATCGAACGAGAGGCCCTGATCCGGCTGCGAGAGCAGTCGTCGATCCGCGAGGGCGCGTGACGCAGGTCTTGGGGCGTCGGCTCGGCCTGGCGCTCGGCGCGCTGACCGCGTGCCATCCGGCGCCGGAGGACACCAGCCCGGGCGAGGAGACCGCCTCCGAGGACCCGCTGGCCTGTCGACCGGTGGCGTTGGGCCGTTCCGAGGGGCTGGTGACCGATGCGCGCGTCATCGAGGCGTCTGGCCTGACCCGTCGTGAAGGCGGCGGCTGGTGGACGCACAACGATTCGGGCAGCGGGGCGGTGCTGTTCGCGCTGTCTGGCAACGGCGATGTCGAGGGAGACGTCACGCTCGCTGGGGTGACCCCGCGCGACATCGAGGACGTCAGCAGTTGGACGCGGCCCGATGGCACGCGGGAGATCGTCGTCGCCGACATGGGCGACAACGGGAAGAACGAGGACCGTTACGCCCTCTATCGGTTCGATGAGCCCGCTCGGCCGGCTCGGGGCATGCGCGTCGACGCGCGGACGACCGAGGTCCGGTACGACGACGGCGTCTCGCGGGACGTGGAAGCGATGTTCATCGACCCGTGGGACGGTCGCCCGTGGGTCCTGAGCAAGACGGTCGATGGCATCGTCGAAGTGCTCGCCGGTCAGGCCGAGGCGGTCGAAACTGACGGGTTCCGCCTTCAGACGGTGCTGGACTTCACCCAGGCTCCGCTTCGTGACCATGATCGGTTGGTCACGAGCGCCGAGATGTCGCCCGACGGCCGCTGGCTCGCCGTTCGTACGTACTTGGCGGTGTGGTTGTGGCCTCGGGCGCCAGGGGAGACGGTCCCGCAGTTGCTTGCGCGGGACCCTTGCGCGGTCGAGATCGAGGGGGAGCCGCAGGGAGAAGCGATCGGCGTCGACGCGGAGGGATTCGTCACGCTGAGCGAGGGCGAGCGGGAGCCCTTGTGGCGCTACGCTTGGCGCGACGCCAAGTAGGCACGTCCCTCGAGCATCGCGGCGATAAACGCGTCCCTGTCGTGGTCGGCGACCTGCGTTCGCAGTCGGGCCACCGCGTCGGACAAGGCGTCGAGCGCCTTCAGGCCGTGCGCGTTGAGGGCTTGAATCTCGAAGTACAGCGCAGGATTCTCGTGGCTCACCCGCGTCGCGACGCCGAGCTGCGCCGCGAACGTCGACGAGGAGATGCGGTCGAGCTGCGGAACGTCAGCGCCTGACCGAGCGAGCGCGTTCACGAACGCGAGGTTGGCGGCGTGGCTGAGCCCCAGGATCCACGCCATCAGGTGGTCGTGGGCCTCGATGTCGACCGTGGTCAGTTCGGCCATCGTGGCGTGAAACAGGCCGGCGGCGAGCGCGTTGGCGGCCGGTACGCCCAAGTCGACGATCAGCACGTGGCGGCCCGAGAGGAGGTTCACATCCGGCCCGAACATCGGGTGGATGGAGGTGACGGCGACACCCGCCTCTTGAAGGGCCCGCAGGCCTTCGCGCAGCGGCGCCTTCAGCGAGGCGACGTCGAGAACGACGCCGGGCGGCCGTCGTGCCGCGAGGCCGTGCAGGACGTCGTCCGTCGACGACAGCGGGGTGGCCACCACGATGAGGTCGTGATCGACGGGCCCAAGCTCCCACGAGCGCCGGTACGCGAGGCCGTCCGCGCTGCCCATCGGATCGGCGATCTCGACGTCCCAGCCCTGGTTCGCGAGGAAGGTGCTCAGCCACCGTCCCATCTTCCCAGCCCCGCCGATGACGAGCGCGCGACGACCCAGACCGGCCCCCGCGTGCCCGACGCGATCCTGCTCTTGGGCCGACAGCGAGGCTTCGATCAGCGCGAGCAACAGCCTCTCTGCCAGCCCGTCGGGCAGGCCAAGGGCTTGGCCTTGGGCACGCGCACGGTCGAGGACGAGCTTTTCGCGAGAGAAGTCACGCGTCCCGAGCCCCAGACGTCGCTTTTCGCGGCCGATGGAGAGGCTCAGCGACTGGCGCCGGGCCACCAGCGCGAGGAGGTCGGCATCGACCGCCGTGAGGGCGTCTCGCAGCGTCTGCAACGCGTCGGCCGTCGAGGGCTCGGCCATGTCTCAGGGGCCGCAGACGGCCGGATCGACCGCCGTGATCGACGCGGGCAGGGGGGCCGAGGTGCCGGTGAGTTCGGTCGCGTCAAACGCGATGCACGACGTCGTCGCGTCTTCGGCGCACGGGATGCAAGGCAGGTTGAGGTTTCCGAAGAAGCTGCAGGCCGCTTCGACGTCGCCACCTGCCCACAGCGTCGCGAGCCCCTCGACGGCCACGAGGGTCGAGAACCTGCCGGCCTCGATCCGTGCCCCGTCCGACGAGAGGGCGACGTCGATCGACAGCGCCTGGAGGTCGAACTCGAGATCGGCGAACGGCATGGACACCCGATCCGCACGCAGCGACAACCACCCGCGCGCTTGCGTCCCACCCTCGACGTCCAAG
>JBJONI010000167.1:0-3618 GCA_046051915.1 Pseudomonadota bacterium | reverse complement strand
GACACGGTCCGACCTTCAGACCTTCCTCGACGACGCGCGTGAGGCCGCGGCGCTGAGCACCACCAACCTGCAGCGTGCCGCGCAGATCATCCAGTCGTTCAAGCGCGTCGCTTCCGACCGCACGTCGCGGGAACGACGCGAGATCGACCTTGGGACCTACCTCGACGAGGTGTTGTTCAGCCTTCGGCCCATGGTCCATCGCGGAGGTCTCACCGTGCATGTCGAGACCGAAGGGGACCTGCAGGCGTTCACAGACCCCGGCGCCATCGCGCAGGTGTTCACCAACCTCCTCGAGAACAGCATCCACCACGGCTACGCTGGGGAGGGAGGTCGGGTGGAGGTGACGCTGGCCGGCGAAGGCGACACCATCCGTTGGACGTACCGCGACCACGGTCGCGGCATGGACGCCGACACCTCCGCGCGCGCGTTCGAGCCGTTCTTCACCACCCGTCGCCACCAAGGCGGCACGGGGCTCGGACTGCACGTCCTTCACAGCCTGGTCTCGGGCGCGCTCGGTGGAACCGTGCAACTCGACACGGCACCCGACGCCGGCGTCACCCTGACCCTCTGCCTCCCCCGGCAAGCACCCCCGATGTCGTAGGGCGCTGCCCTCGTCCAGGAACCCCATGGCTGCCGCACAAGACGATGACCTGCTGTTCGCCGACGAAGCGCCCGACGTCGCTTCGCCCGAAATCCCGGCGACACCTTGGGTCGTGCTGCTCGTCGACGACGAACCGAACATCCACATGGTCTCTCGCCTCGCTTTTGGACGTCTGCAGGTCGAAGGTCGACCGCTCACGTTGCTGCGCGCCGACACCGCGGCCCAGGGCCGGGCGTTGCTCAGCAGCCGCGACGACATCGCGGTCGCGATCCTCGATGTCGTCATGGAGACCGACGACGCAGGGCTACGGCTCGCGGCGTGGATCCGTGACCAACCCAGGCTTCGCGCCATGCGCATCATCCTGCGGACGGGGCAACCTGGGCACGCACCGGAGGAAGAGGTCCTCCGGCGCTACGACATCAACGACTATTGGCCAAAGACCGAGCTCACAGCGCACCGCTCGCGCACGCTCCTCACCGGTCAGATCCGTTCGTACCGCGACTTGCAGCTGATCGAAGCACAGCGGAACGACCTCGGCCGTGTGATCAGCGCGATCGGGGAGTTGTTCACCCGCGGCGGCGTCCGGACGCTGTTGGAAGGCATCGTTCAGCAGTTTCAACGACTTCTTCGCGCCGAGCACGCACTGCTCGCGATCTTCGATGTCCACGATCCCGAAGCGTTCGACCGAACCCACCTGCTGATCGCGTCCGGCGAGCACGCAGAGCCAAGGCTCGACGACGAGGCCCGGGCGATGTTGCGTGAGAGCCGGATGCGCAGCCGGCTTGTGGTCCGAGGCGACCGCGTGGCGCTGTTCAACGCCGCTGGCGACGCGCGCGGCGCTGGCCTGTTCGTCCGCGGCATCGCCGACATGGACGAGTGGGCGGAACACACGCTGGAGCTGTTGAGCCGCAACGCGCTGTCGGTGCTCAATGCGCAGATCGTCGTCGAGGAGCAACGTGAGCTGCTCACCGCGATCGAGCGCTTCGTTCCGTCCCCCTTGGTGCACATGGCAGGGCGCCCCGACGTGCGCGACGTGCAGGTGGGCGACCATCGTCTGACGTCCAGCTGGGTGGTGTTCGGCGACCTGCAGGGCTTCACCTCGATCTCCGAGGCCCTCGCGCCCGCCGAGGTCCATGCCACCTTGCAAACGGCGTTTGGCGCCGTGCTGCCCGCGCTTCTCGAGGCCGGCGCGGTGATCGACAAGTTCTTGGGGGACGGGTTCCTCGCCTTGTTCCCGGGCGACGGTCCGCCACCGCTGATCGCGTGCCGCGCCGCGCTCGCGGCCCTCGACGGTCTCAACGCCGCGCGCGTGACCTCGGGTCAGGCCCCGCTGCGCATGGGCATGTCGATCCACGGCGGCCCCGTCCTGTTCTGCACGCTGGGCCACGAGGCGCGCGTCGAGATCACGGCGGTGTCCGACACCGTGAACGTCGCGTCGCGCTTGGAAGCGATGACGCGGAACTACGGCTGCCAATTGCTCGTCTCCGAAGCGGTGGCGGACGCGGTCGACGCCCCTACGCGCGCCACGCTGCGGCCCCTCGGTCGCGTCCCGGTCCGCGGCCGCGCCGGGCGCATCGGGGTGTTCGAGGCCGACGGCCACACGGACGACGCGCACGCGTCCGCCGAGGTCCTCGAACGCCTCGTCGACCGCATCGAGCGCCAAGATCCTGAGGCGCGCGCGGCGCTTGCGGCGCTCCGCCAGCGGTACCCCGACGACCAGACGTTGACCGGCCTGCAGCTCGTCCTTGAGCGCCGCTGAGCGATGCGCATCGTCGTCGTCGGCGGTGGACGTCTCGGCGCAACGCTCGCAGCGGCGCTTGCCGACGCCAACCACGCGGTGACGTTGGTCGTGCGCGGTGCGCACCGCCGCGACGCCTTGCGGGCCGACCCACGCTGGCGCGGCGTCCACATGGTCCAAGACACCAGCCAGGCCCCGCCCTCCGACGTCGACATCTGGACCGTGCCCGACCGCGCGTTGCCAGACGCCCGGGTGCGCGACGCCTCAAGCGCCCCGGTCGCGCTGCACGCCGCAGGGTCGTTGCCGGCCGACGTCCTAGGCGCCCCCACAGGCGTCGCGCGCGGGGTTTTGCACCCCCTCGCCGCCTGTCCCGATCCGCTGACGGTCCGCGACGCCGCGCCGCTGCGGGGCGCGAGCTTCGGGCTGTCGGGAGACGTCACGGCCACGGCCGTCGCAGAGGCCCTGACGCGCGACCTCGGCGGGCGGCCGCTGCCGTTGCCGGAGGGTGCGTCCACCGCGTACCATGCGGCCGCCGCGCTCGCTGCGAACGACCTCGCCGCGCTCCTGCTCGCCGCCGAGCGTACGGGCATCGCGGTCGGCCTGGAGGCCGAGCCGCTCCGTCGCGGGCTCGTGCACCTCGCAAGGACCGCCCTGGACGCGCTCGACCGCGTGCCGCAGGACCGGCCCTGGGTCGACGGCCTCACCGGCGCCGTCGCGCGGGGCGACGACGCGACGCTAGGCGCGCACTTGCACGTCCTCGACCACGACGCCCGTCGGCTTCACGCCGCCGCGAGCCGTGGCCTGATCGACGCCCTAGGCACCACGGGCCGCTTGCAGCCCGTGGTGCTCCAACGACTGCGAGACGTGATCGACGAACCTCAGTAGTTGCCCACGGGAAGCTCGAGGTGGGTCACCACCACCGGACGCGGCTTGAGCGACACCGCAGGCGCGCTGGACCCCGACGACGAGGCCGGGGCGACGCCGACCGCCTTGCCAAGCGCCGCGAGGAACCCAGCGCCCTTGGAACCGCCCCCACCGCCCGCCGCAGGCGCATCGGCCTCCTCAGGTCCGACGAAGAACATCCGGCACTGTCCATTCGCCTTGCCGTCGGCACGCGCGAAGTAGATGTAGTCGCCCGACGTGCGGACGTACTGGAACTGCTCTGGGTACATCCGCTGAAAATCCGCGCGCTTCTCGAGCGCGCCGTCGAGGAACTGCCAACCAAACTGGTTGGGGACGAGCTTGCTTTTGCTCTCGAGGTACTCCGACGTCATCATCC
>JBJONI010000166.1:0-4398 GCA_046051915.1 Pseudomonadota bacterium | reverse complement strand
GCCCTGTTGCGCCAGCTGCTCGGCCCGCCACGCGGTCGTCAGGGCGTCGACGACAGGCTGAAGGTCACCCTCGACGATCCGGTCGAGCTGGTACAACGTGAGGCCGATCCGGTGGTCGGTCAGCCGGTTTTGTGGGTAGTTGTAGGTGCGGATCCGCTCGGATCGGTCACCCGACCCGACCATCGCGCGCCGTGCGGCGTTGCCGGCCGCCGCAGCCTTCTCCTCTTCGGCGGCGAGGAGCCGCGCGAGCAGGACGCGCATCGCCTTTTGCTTGTTCTTGAGCTGCGACTTCTCGTCCTGGCAGATCACGGTCAGCCCTGTCGGGAGATGGACGATGCGCACCGCGGAATCGGTGGTGTTGACGCTTTGTCCACCCGGACCTCCCGCCCGCATCGTGTCGATCCGAAGCTCGGTGGGGTCGAGGTTGACCTCGACCTCGTCGGGCTCGGGCAACACCGCGACGGTGGCGGCAGAGGTGTGGATGCGCCCTTGCGATTCGGTGGCTGGGACACGCTGGACCCGGTGCACGCCGGCCTCGAACCGGAGTAGGTTGTACGCCTGTTCGCCAGCGACCGAGCCGATCACTTCCTTGTACCCAACCACCGTCTTGCCGCTGCTTCCGACGGTGATCGGGCTGTCTTGCACGAGGTCGAGCCGAAGCCCCTGACCATCGAGGAACCGTTGGTACATGCGGAACAGGTCGGCGGCGAACAGCGCGGCTTCGTCACCCCCCGTGCCGGCGCGGATCTCGATCAGGACGGGTCGCCCCTCGTAGGGGTCGCGCGGCAGCAGCCGGAACCGAAGGTCCTCGCGTGCGGCTTCGAGCGCGGGCTGGAGCCGCGTGAGCTCCTCGCGGGCCATCGCCCGCATCTCGACGTCGTCCTCGGCGGCCATCGCGCGGGCGCCTTCGATCTCGTCCTGCAAGCCGACCACGGCGCGCCACGCGTCGACGATCGCCGTGGTGGTGGCATGCTCTCGCGTGAGCTCCCGCAGCTTGCGCGCGTCGCTCACGATGTCGGGGTCCATCAACTGGCGATCAAGGGCCTCAAGGTGAGCCACCAAGGCCATCATACGCTCAGTCTGGGCGTCGGCCATGTGGGGCTTCCTCGCTGCGTCTGGAGAGGGTAGGAGGGTCGACGTCCCTCAACGACGACGCCACGGCGCGCAGAGCGGCCGTGGCGTGGGCTTGCGGAGCGCGTCCGCGCGGTCGGTCGGCCTTTGGGCAGATCGCGGTCGCGACGGGGAGGCCCCGTGCGCGGCCGCAGGGGCTCACTGCGCCTTCTGCTGGAAGCCGTACTTGCGGTAGTAGGCGTCGACGCGACCCTCGGCGTCCATGATCTTCTGCTCGCCCGTGTAGAACGGGTGGCTCGCCGAGGAGATGTCGACGACGAACACCGGGTACTCCACACCATCCACCGTGGCCGTTCCCTTGAAACGCTTCTCATCGACGGCGGTGCGGGTGAGGAACTCGGATCCGCAGGAGATGTCGCGGACGAGGACGAGGTGGGTCTTCGGGTGGATACCGGGCTTCATGGGAGTCTCCAGCCGCGGGGACCTCCGGGGACGCCGGAACGGTCGCGCTGCCGTGGGGTGGGCAACGCCGGTCTGCGCGGAACGGGCCCTCTTTACCCGAGGAGCGCCTCACGTCAAGGGACGCTCGCCGACGAAGGCGACCTCACCCCGCGCTGTGTCCCCCGCGCAGCCGAGCGTCGACGGCGCAGATGTCGGCGTCCTGTCCCTCGAACGCGAGCGTCTCTCGAAGACGAGCTCGCAAGGCGGCTTCTTCGGGGCCAACCAACGCCGCCTCGCGCCGCGTCCACGTGCCGTCGACGTCGACGCGGGGGTGGGTGTCGAGGAACGAGGCGTGCGCGCTCAGCGTGACCTGCCAGGTGGCAGCGTCGGCGAGGTCGCGTCGTAGGGCAGGCGCGAGCGCGCCCTCGGCGTCGGCGTCAACGGTGCCGATCAGCGTGACCGAGCCACCGCCTTGCAGGTCACGACCCGTCGCGAACCAGCCCCGCAACCGATGGAGCGCTGCCGCGTCGACGCCTTCGATCGTCCGGCCGCCGGCAGGCAGATCGGCGATCACATGCCGCAGCAGGCGCGAGAACGCGTCCACGAGCAAGACCACGTTTGAGCCCCGTTCTGCGAGGCGCCGCGCGCGTTCGAACGTGATGTCCGCGACGTGTACGTGGCGCTGGGCCGCTTCATCGAACGGTGTGGCGATGATCTCCGCCGACACGGTGCCCCGCCAGTCGGCGATGTCCTCCGGCCGCTCTCCGATCAAGAGCACCAACAGTTCGATGTCCGGCGCGGCGCTGGTCGCGAGCGCGATCCGGCGCAGCAGCTCCGACCGGGCGGAGCGCGCGGAGCCCACGATCAAACCGCGCGCGCCCTGGCCGAGGGGCGCCAGACGCTCCACGGGGGCCAGCCAAGGGTCGGTCGCCAACGGCAGCTCGCGGCTCGGGTGCACGACCGCCCGATCGGCGAACGCGGTGACGGCGACCTCGGCGCTCGCCCCATTGACGCGCTCCACGCGGAGAAGAGCAGGGTAGCGCTCTCCTTCTCGCGGGGCGCGGGTGCGGCCGACGACGGAGTCTCCCGTACGAAGGTTAAACCTCCGGATCTGGGACTGACTGACGTAGATGTCACCAGGTGCTGGCAACAGGTCGGTCAACGGGGACCTCAGGAACCCGAATCCCTCGGTGTGAACCTCAAGGATACCCGCGCTGACATCGGCGTCGTCCGCCGGGCGGAGGTGCTGCGCGATCGCGGCGATGAGACCGTCGCGCCAACCCGGTCGGACCACGGCAAGCCCAAGCGTCGTCGCGCGGTCACGGAGTGCCTCCAAGGGCAGGTCGAACAGCGGCAGCAGCGGCATCAGGCTCTCAGTGGTGGGCAAGCGTGCCACGGGCGCCGCGTGGGTGTCAACGGTCACGCGCGATCGGGCCGCCCGCCCTGGCGTAGGACGCCGCGGGTGCGGCTGTGCTACGTCGTGGTTGCGAGGCGGCGATGCATCCAGTCCATGGCGTCCTGATCACGCAGTGCCTTCAGCGCGACTTCGTTGCGCCGATCGCGCGGCACGCGACGATCCCCAACCGGCTTCACGTCGGATCCGTCGAAGCCGAGCGGCTCGTGGGTCTCGACCCGGCGACGGGGCCGGTCGCGCAGCTCCTCGCGTGGGCGCGCGACCTCCCGTCGGATGGCTTCGACATCGTGCATGTCGTCGACGCGCATGACCCCGACGATCCCGAACAAGCAGCGCACCTCGCGCAGTTCGGCATGCATTGTCGGATCGGCACGGAAGGGGCTGAGCTCGTCGTCCCCGTCGAAGGCGCGCCGCGGGAGAACGAGCGTTTCGTCGCCGCCACCGGGCTGAACGACTTTGAGACCACGACGTTGCCGGCCGAGCTCGACCGGATCCGCCTCCGCGCGGCAGGTCGTCCGCTGCGCGTCGGCGTCATCGGCGTGTGGACCGACGCGAAGGTCAGCTTTCTTTGCTACGACCTGCTGACACGGGGCGGGGTTGAGGCGGTGGGTACGTGCTCGGCGCTCACCGCGAGCCACGGTCGCCTTGTCCATCTCGCCGCCCTTGACCAATTGGAGCGTCTGTTGGGGGTGGCGCGGTTCGACAGCGTCGGCGATTTCGCGGCTTGGCTGTCGCCCAACCCGGCGTCGCTCCCTCGGCTCGCGCCAGCGATCCGCGACGTCGCCTTGCAGATCGAGGCCCCCGTGGATCTCGACACGGACGCACGGACGGTGGTCGCGCACCTGTTCCGTGAGGCGCGGTCCGTGGCGTTGCATCCCTTGGCCGGGGGGTTCTCCGGTGCCGGCGTCTTTCGCGCGGAGAGCGTCGACGCATCGGGGCACACGCAGGCCCCCTCCGTGGTCAAGCTCGGCAAGCCGTCGATGATCGGCCAGGAACGCGTGGCTTTTGAACGGGTCGAGGCGGTGCTGGGCAACGCGGCGCCGAGGGTTCAGGGGTTCGTCGACGTCGGCGAGCGCGCGGGCATCCGCTACTCGTTCGCCGCGATGGGGGCAGGGCGGGTTCGGACGTTGAAGTCCATGTTCGAGAACGGTGCGCCCGTCGCCGCGATCCTCGACGTCCTCCACACGGTGACCGATGAGATCTTCGCGCCGTTCTTCGCGGCGGCTCGGTACGAGCGGCTGCCGTTGTTCGTGCATTACGGCTTCGCCGAGCCGGAGTCGGGGGCGATGGGGGCCACCTACGTGCCGGTCCTGCGGCACGCGACGACCGTGCGCGGGTGGGTGCAGGCGGTGCTCGGCGAGCCGCCGGGCGACCGGATCCCTTGGGTCGGCGGGGGGAGCTCGACCAGCTTGTGCAGGTTCTACGAGGAGGTCCTGCCGAAGGCGCGGTTCCCGGTGTCGGACGCGCACTAC
>JBJONI010000165.1:0-2882 GCA_046051915.1 Pseudomonadota bacterium | reverse complement strand
CGCGTTGGGTGGTGGCGTACGGGCGCGCTGTGCACTCGCATGTGCGCACCATCGCCGAAGCCGCGACATGGTCGCCGCTCGAGGTGGACGGTCGCCCGTGGGGCGAGACGGCCTGGGTGGGTGACACGACGTTCGTGCTCGCGCCGCATCCGGTGTCGTCGCAAGGGGCGTCGCTGCGCGGGTGGACGGCGGTCGGGCGGGTGGTGCGTGGAGCGACCCCGCTCGGATGTTGAGAAATTCGATTCTGTCCTTCCAAAGGAGCTGCTGCATGACGATCCGAAGCCTCTCTTGCCCGACCGGGCGCCTCGCGATGGGCGTGGTCCTCTGTCTGGCCCTCGAAGGGCTGCATGCAGCCCCCGCGCTGGCGAAGCCGACGGAGGAGAACCCAGTTCCCCCGCTGGACCCCGCCGCGGCCATCGAGAAGTACAAGGCGATGTCGGCGATCGATCGGTTGCTCTATGGGGGTACGCCCGCATGGAGGGCGGACACGCTGCCGGGCTACGTCGATATCGAGAGGATGAAGGAACTGGATGGGCTGTACGCGGCCTACCAACAAACCCCCGATCCGAGCATCGCGCATGCGATCGCTCAACTCGGCTACGTGATTGCCCCGGACGTGCTGAAAAAAGATATTGCGCTCGCCGAGAGCCTGAAGCAGGGCGACGCTGGTTTTTTCACCGTGCTCGACGATGTGACCATGGAGATGACCCCGCTCGCAGAACTCACGCTGCGCGGGCATATTCGTTGCTACACGTCGGTTCTCCGCGCGCTGCCTCATCACGGCGAGCTGGAAAGCAATCTGGTGATCCGGAATCGGGTTCTGGGTCAGCCCCCGCATCCACCCGAGCATTCACGCTGGGAAGCCAACACGGATCCCAACGACTACGGACTTGCCATCCCAACGGTGTGCCCCTCGGCGGTAGGCATTCCTGTGTCTGTAAATGTTGCGCGCGATTCTAAAAAGTCGGACGCCATTTACTCTGCAACGCGCCGCGTCCTGAATGCAGCAGTTACACAGGAAGGCCCCAACGCCGGGACATTCTCCGCGGAGGTTGATGCCGCGAGCGTATCCGGCCTGATTTCGACGATTCCGTCCAATGAACGCGAGAATCTCTCGGCGTGGCGGTTCATGGTCCTGCTTGAGCCCTCCCCATGGATGCGCGACGCATCCGCCGACAAGGAGGTCGAGTCGCTACGCTCGCAGCTCAACGACGCCTCGACGCGCCGTACGACGAATGGAACCATCGTCTCCGGCAGAATCAATCCGGCGCGTCAGTGCCTGACGCCGGTTCCAGAAACCTACCTTGGGAACCGCTGGGACCCACGGGTCGACGAATACAGCATCGAGTGGCTTGGATGGAAGGAGAAGACCGCGACCCCCATCAACAATATGTGTCCGCTCAGCCCGCTCGTCGTCACCTGTGGACAGGGCATCGTCAAGCCATACGGATATCCGAGAGCGACGGGCCGCTACGACGATCCTGACGTTCGAAGCGTATTCGAATGGCGAAGCGCACTCGACATTTACACGCGTACGAGCGCATTCGAAGGCCTCATGATTTATGATTCGACCGCGTGGGGGTCAGACAAGTCCGTTCGTCCCGCAACAGGTCCGTTCGTCAACGTATTCCATAAAAACCTGTTTGCAGCCACCTATCGCGCGCTGCACGATAGCCTGCCCGATGCGACGCGCACGTCCATCGAACGCGCGCGTACGGTCCTTGCTCAGGAGAAGCCGAAGCGCTCCGAGGCGAAGGCTGCGACCGCGCTGAAGGCGGGGGCCCAGGGTCGTGCGGTCGAAGCGCGCGAGTCGACGTTGAAGGCGCTGTTCGACGCCTGGTATGGGTGGTCCTCGTACGGAGCGCCGGAGTACAGGCTGAATCCGGGGTCGTCTATCCCTCCCCGTGCGTTCGAGTGCACGCTCCCCGGCGACGCGGTGCGTGCGGACCCTGGGCGTCCGATCACGCTCAAGGAGCCCGTGGTGGACGCCTTTGTCCCGGACGTCCCCGCGGGGGCCATGTGGTATCTGGGCCACGGCAGCAGGAGGGTCCCGGACATTAAGCTCGACTCTCCCTTCACCGTCGCCGAGTACCTCGAATGAGCCCCGCTCGCGCACGCGGACTCTCCGCTCTCCTGCTCGGCCTCCTCCCCGCGGCTGCGCTGGCGCTCACACCCACCCAACAGGTGATGGTGAACGGCAGTCTGAAGCCGGGTGCGGCGACAGCGACAGCGCTTCCACTCGAAGGCGACGTGTCGTGCGTGATCCGCGACGTCTCCCTCCCGATCCAGAGCCAGGTGCAGCCGACGCAGTGCACGGACACCTCCGTGGGGCTGTTCGTGAAGGTCCCGCAGAGCACGTCGTGGGCCCTTGTGCACGCGGACGCCGGGTCGCCCACGCGCGGCTTCAGCGTACCGTGGTCGGCATGGGCGAACGTGCTGCGGACGAGCAGCTCGTCCACGCTGGCCTCGCTTGTGAAGGACGGGACCATCACCGTGGGGACCGGCTACGTCGACGGCTGCCGCGCCTCCGAACCAACCAAGTGCGTCGCCTCCAACGGAAAGGCGCCAATGAAGTGGGCGGACGCCGCATACGTGCTGCTCACCGAGGACGTCGCGGTCTACGAGTCGAACGGGGCGCCAGCGAGCTGCACGACCGGCCTGACCTCGATCGCCCCGTGCGGGTGGATCGAGACGGTTCAGACGCTCGCGTCGTGCGAGGCGGTCGACACGGCCGTCGCGAGCAAGGACGTCTGTGAGGCCCTGCACGCGCGCGTGAACGCCGTGCAGCTCCAGTGGTCCATCCGAGCGGCGCGGGCGGAGGTCGCGCGGCTGGAGAAGGACGACTCGGCATCGCTCAGCGAGGACTGGTACGCGCTGGCGCA
>JBJONI010000164.1:0-2968 GCA_046051915.1 Pseudomonadota bacterium | reverse complement strand
TGAGCCAACGGATGGGAACGCGGGTCGAGCCGCAGGAGGGCTACGTACCGCCGCCTCTCGACGGGATCTGGGCCCGCTGGCCGTACCTGCACAATGGCAGCGTGCCGACGTTGTGCGCGTTGCTCTCTCCCGTCGACGAGCGCCCGACGACCTTCTACGTGGGACCCGCGGAGGACCGCGCGACCGACTTCGACGCGGCTTGCGTCGGCTACCCGTCGGAACCGCCGCCGGCGTGGCGCGATGTGGACGACGCGCTGGTGGACACGTCGCGCGAGGGGCTGTCGAACGCAGGCCATGACGACATGGCGGCGGGGCTCGACGCGGGCGCACGCGCGGATCTGATCGCGTTCCTCAAGACGCTCTGACCCGAGAACGTCCGCCTACGTCCCTGCAGCCCATCGGAGGCCGCGTGGACCTTCGATCCCGCGCTCTCGACGCAAGTAGCCGAGGAATGGGTTCGTTCGTAGCTCCGCATCGAGCGTCGTCGAAGGCCCATGCCCGCTGTGGACGCGGAGGTGACCCGGCAGGTCGAGCAGCCGCCGTAGGGACGCCACCATCAACTGCGGGTCCGACATCGGAAAGTCGGTTCTGCCGATGCTCCCGGCGAAGAGCGTGTCGCCGACGACGATGTCGTGGTCGTCGTACCAACACCCTTGTCCCGGGGTGTGGCCCGGCGTCGCGAAGAACCGGAGGGTCGTCGCGCCGAGCTGCACGGCGTCGCCATCGCGGACGAGGTGGTCGATGCGGCCGCAGGCGCGATCGAGCCAAGGCATCCCGAACATCGTGCCCTGCTGCGGCAGCGTCTGGAACAGCGGAAGCTCGGCCTCGGGGAGGTAGGTCGGGACGTCGTAGCGCGCCTGGAGCAGGCCCAGCGCGCCGGCATGGTCGATGTGGGCATGCGTCAACAGGATCATCCGGACGTCGGGCGCTGGGCTACGTCGCGACAAGCGCGTCACCAGTTCGTCCGATTCGCCGGTGTCGACGATCGCCGCGTGCCCGGTGGACTCGTCGGTCAGCAGCCAGGTGTTGACCTGGAAGCTCCCGACGGTGATCGCCTCGACGCGCATCACTTCGCCGCGGCGTCGTCGCTCGCGGCGCGCTTGGCCGCGAGGCGGGCCAGCAAGCCGTCGCCGGTCGTCGTGATCGCGTCGTGAAGCGCCCGGGAACGCGGCTCCGCCCGGTCAAGCCACCGGTCGAGCACCGCGACGCGCTCGGGGTGCTGCTCGGCCTGGTCGAGCAGGATCTCGGCAACCTGAACGTCGGTCATCAGCTGGATCAGGCGTTCCGCATGCAGCATCGCGGGTCCGAAGTCGCGCTTGGGGTCCCAGTCCTGCAGGGCGTTCGACCAGCTCGTGAAGGGCAGGTGACGCAGCTCGCCGACCTTCCGCCCTGCGATGCGGGCCATGAGGTGCTGTTGAGCGCCGAATTGAAGGGCTTGCAACCGGGCCACGCGGCGCTCCAGCGGGTTGCCCGAGACCGACTTCCACCGTGCCGCGGCCGAGCGGCGGACAAAGTCCTGCGGCTTCTTGATCGCGTCGATCAACGCGTCCTTCATCGCCATCAGCGCTTGGATCTGCGACGTGCCCTCGTAGATCGGCATCACGAGCGCGTCGCGAAGGAGCTTCTCCGCGCCGTATTCCTTGCTGTAGCCGTAGCCGCCGTGGATCTGCAGCGCCCGACGCGACATCTCGACGGCCTTCTCGGACGCGAAGTACTTGAGGAGCGGCGTGGCGCGGCGCGACTTCTTGGCGTGGCGCTTTTGCTCCTTGAGCAGGGCTTCGCGCTCCGACTCCGTCGCGGGAGGGAAGAACTTGGCCTTGAGACGGAGCTTCTGGCTCATCTCCTCGTGGTAGGCGCCATGGAACGCGAGCGCGCGGATCGCTTGGCAATCCGTTGCCATCTCGTCGAGGTAGTCGGCGATCATCTCGTGTTGGTCGATCGTCTTGCCCATCGAACGCCGGACGGCCGCGTACTCGACGGCGAGGCGGCGCGCCGCTTCGCATAGACCCAACGATTCGAAGCCCACGCCCACGCGGGCGTTGTTCATCAACAACAGCATCTGTTGGAAGCCTTGGCCGCGCTCGCCAAGGAGCTGTGCCGGGGCGTCCTCGAACGAGATCGCGATCGTCGCGGACCCGTTGTGGCCGAGCTTGTGCTCGACCGCGTCGAGGCGCGAGTGTGTGCGCACACGGCTGCCCTCGACGCCCTCGAACGCCGGAACGAGGAACAGGCTCAGGCCCTTGAGGCCCGACATGGGGTCGTTCGGGTCCTTGACCGGCTCGGTGCGCGCGATCACGACGTGGTGCTTGCCGTGGCCCGAGGTGATGAAGATCTTCGTGCCGGTGACCGTCCACTGGCCGTTCTCGTCGCACGTCGCCGTGGTGCGCAGGGCGCCCATATCGGACCCTGCGTCGGACTCCGTGATGTCCATCGAGCCCCACGCGGCGCCGCTGACGATCTCCGCGATCTCGGTCTCGAACCGGCAGGACGCGATCTTTCCGGCTGCTTCGTCGAACGTCGTCGTGCCTTCGAGGACGCTGTACAGCAGGAGCGCCATCGCGATGCCGCCGTGGAACCCGTAGTGGGCCACGACGCTGACGTCGGCGCGGCCGATCAGCTCGATGCTCGCCATGTACAGCATCAGCGGCGTGTTGAGCCCGCCGAGCTCGCGCGGGACGCACAAGCCGAACAGGCCGAGGTCGCGCATCTGCTCGAACACCGACGCCATCGCGGGCGGGATGATGATCTCGCCGTCGACGATCTTCATCTCCTCGCGGTCGAACGCCGAGGCGAGCGGTGCGATCTGCTCGGCGGAGAAGCTGCCGATCGCGTCGAGTAGGTCGCGGTAGCCGGCGAGGGCCTCGTCCAGCGTCGGCGCGCGGTCGGGGGCGCGGTCGTCGTATTCGGTGACCCGGACCATCGGGCCCCACGTCAGCCCCTTCTCGATGTACCAGCGCAGATCTTCGTT
>JBJONI010000163.1:0-4904 GCA_046051915.1 Pseudomonadota bacterium | reverse complement strand
GGGACGAGAACTGAATCTGGAACCCGGAGACGCCCTCACGGGTGCCCGCCGGGGCTCGGATCTCCGCCGGGAAGTCGGGGAACGTCGACAGGTCGTTGCCCGCGAGCGCCGTGGTTCGGGTGAACTGGGAACCGACCACCTGCATGCCGTCGCCGGAGTCACCGGCGAAGCGGATGACGACCTGGTCGAGAGGCGTGGTGGCCGTTGTGGGGGTGCTCATGGGGACTCCGTGGCGCGCGACGTCCCGTCGTAACACACGCGCACGGCGCGCTGCGGGACGCGTTGTTGCGGGGGGCGTGTTCGTGTCGGCCTTGACGTCCCAGCCGCGGCCGGCTAAGCGCCTCGGCGCCGGGCGGACTTGTTCCGTTGGCCTTGAAATCGTGGGCTCGTAGCTCAGCTGGTTAGAGCGCATGCCTGATAAGCATGAGGTCAGGTGTTCAAGTCACCTCGAGCCCACCACTTCTTGAAGCGGCACCGTGGTGCCTCACCCCGCGCCGTTATCTCCCCGGGGACGTAGCTCAGAGGGAGAGCACCTGCTTTGCACGCAGGGGGTCGCGGGTTCGAGTCCCGCCGTCTCCATTCCACCCACGCCGCCTGCGGCGCCTTCGGGCAACGCGGCGGGTGGCGTCCCGGTGAGCGACGCGCGATGGTGGATCCGTCACGTCGGGGGCGACCGTGGGGGATTGGGAGCTGAAGGGCTGGCGGTTTCCCGTGACCGGTGACCCCGACGTGACGGGCATCTCGGTGCCCGACGTGGGCGGACAGGCCGACATGATCCCTCGAGACCCCGCGCAGCTCGCTTGGGCCGAGGCGCACTTCGGCGACATCCCCGGCATGCGGCGGATTTGGGCCACCGCGTGGGAGGTCACCACGCCGAAGGCGCGCGAGGCTTTGGCGGCGTTGTGGGTGCGCGAGGGCGGCAAGTCGGCGGTCACCCGGTGGACCGAGCCTTGGGCGGCGGGGGCTTGGTCGGGCACCCTGCGTCGCGGGGCGTACGGCTTGCACTTCGTGCCCCATGTTGCCGACGGTCGGCCGGACGCGGACGCCGTGACGGCGTGGCTCGACACGTTCGCGCGCACGTGCCCCGGGTTGGTCTGCCGCGGTCCGCTCTGGGAGATCACCACCGAGCACAGCCTTCAGGCCCTGCGCGATGCTTGGACGGCGATCGGCGGCACGATGGGGCCGGACGTGCACGCGTTCTGCGAGCCGTGACGCGGCGTTGAGGTCGCGACACCCCGGGACACGGGCGTGCGGGCGGACGCCGTACGCGCGCCTTACACGGTGTCATGTCGGATACACCTTCGAGCGGTTGGGGCCGGTTGGCGAAGCTGGGCGCGATGACCTCGCGCGTCGCGGCGTCGTACGTCCAGGAGGGCGTGCGGCAGGTGCTTGGCACGCGTACGGCGGCGACCACCGCGGCCGCGCATGTGCGCAACGCCGCGGACATGGCGCGCCAGCTCGCGCAGCTCAAGGGCGCAGCGATGAAGATGGGCCAACAACTCGCCTTGTTTGCCGACGCGCTCGACCTTCCTCCCGAGGTACGGGAGACGTTGGGCGCGTTGAACAGCCGGGCCGCGGCGGTGCCGTTCGACCGGATCCGTGCGACGGTCGAACGGGAGCTGGCCGGCCCGCTCTCCGACCATTTTTCTTGGTTTGATGAGCGTCCCCTGGGAACGGCGAGCCTCGCCCAGGCGCACGCGGCCAAGGATCACGCGGGCCGCGATGTCGTGGTCAAGGTGCTTCACGATGGGGTCGCGGAGGGGATGCGCACCGACGTCGCTGCGTTCCGCGCGATGCTCTACCCGCAACTGTTGGCCTTCGGACGGAAGAAGTCGGAGATCGACGAGGTCTTTGCGGAGATCGAGGCGCGACTCGCGGAGGAGCTGGACTACGTCCAAGAGGCGTACAACCTCGCGGAATACGCGCGGGTGTGGCGGGACGATGTCGACCTCTCGGTTCCGGGTGTCGATATCGACCGCAGCACGCGACGCGTCCTGATCATGGGCCGGGTCTCGGGCGTCGACATCGACACGTTCGCCTCGATGGCGTCGGAGGCGAGCAAGGCACGTGCGGCCGCCGCGCTGTCCCGGTTCACGTTTGGTCAGCTCACGCGTCAGCGTGCCGTCCACGCCGACCCCCACCCGGGCAACTTCCTGTTCACGGCGGAGGGCGCCGTGGGTGTGCTGGACTTCGGTTGCATCAAGCGCTTCGATCCCTACTTCCTCGAGACCTGGTCGGGGGTCGCTTGGGACGTCCTCGACGATCGCCGGGATGCGGCGCTCCGCGGGTGCGTCGACCTCGGTGCTTGGGACGGTGCCGACCCCGCCGCCGGGGACGCGCTGTGGCACTTCCTCTCGGCGATCGGTGTTGCGTTCCGGCAGGGGCCGGTCGTCCTTGGGGGGCCTCAGGACACGATGCTGGAGACGCTCCGTGCACCGGCGCTCGGACTCCTCCGCTACGGATCCATTCGGGCGCCCCGAGACGTGATTTTTCTGCACCGCGCTCTGGGAGGCCTGTACATGCTCGGGCGTCAGCTCGGGATTCGGGTCGACTTCGCCGAGACCCTCCGGACGTCGCTTCCGCGCTGACTCAGGGCTTGCCGAGACCTGACGCGACGTTGGCGGCCTCTTGAATGGTGCGCGCCAAGGTCGAGCGGATCTTTCCGTCCTCCATCACGAACAGGCCGGCGATCGTGCAGCCGGCGGGCGTCGTCACGCGGTCGCGGAGCGCTGCGGGATGTTCGCCGGTTTGGAGGACCATTCGTGCCGCACCTTGCACCGTTTGCGCCGCGAGCTCCACGGCCACTTCGCGCGGCAAGCCCATCATCACACCGCCGTCTGCGAGCGCTTCGAGGATCACGCACGCGAACGCTGGCCCCGACCCCGACAAAGCGGTGACGGTGTCGAGGTGCTTCTCGTCGAGGGTTCGGCAGCGCCCGAGGGGTTCGAACATCGACCGAACCAACGCCATGTCGGCGTCGGTGGCGCGCGGACCTGCGGTGAGCACCGTCATCCCCTCGCGGATCAACGCGGGCGTGTTCGGCATCGCGCGAACGATGTGCGCCTCGGGCGCCCACGCCGCCAACTGGCGTGTCGTGACGCCGGCGCAAAGGCTGATCAGCAGGGTGCCGCGCAGGGCTTCGGACATGCCCGGCGCTTCGAACACCTCACCCGCGCCCTGGGGCTTGACCCCGAGCAGCACGACGTCGGCACCCCGGACAGCGACGAGGTTGTCGGTCGTGGTCTGCCACCCCGTCGCCTGCGCCAGACGCGCTGCCGTGTCCGCGTGCCGCGTGGTCGCCACCACCTCCCACTCGGATCCGAGGCCGGCCGCCTGCAGGCCACCGACGACCGCCTTTCCCATCGTCCCACAGCCGATCACCGCCAGTTTGCGCTTCATGCCGGCCTCCAGACGCGTCGTATCACCGATGGGGCTGGTCGAACGCGCGTCGCCATGGTTGGATGCGGGTGCGAGGTTGAGATGTGGGCGATGTGGCTTTGGGTGGGCTGTGCCGGGCTGACCGGTTTGGAAGGCGACAAGGCTCCGGTGACGGCAGACACCGGGGATGCGGCGAACGACACGCCGGACACGCCGACCGCCGACACGGCTGTGCCCGGAGGTCTCGATACGGCGTCCGACACGCCGTCCGCCGACACGGCGCAGGTCCCGCCGGTCGATACCGCGCCGCCCCCGCCCCCTCCGCCGCCGCCTTCCGCGATCCCGTCCGCCCTAGAGGGGCTCAACCTCCTCGTCAACCCTGGCAACGAGACCGGAGACCTGACGGGATGGACGGTCCTGACGACCGGGGGCGACGGCCTGGCGGCGCTCGCTTCCGGCCCGCACACCGGAACGTTCGCGGCCGGGACGTCGTACGGTTTCAGCGACCGCGGTCAGTTGATCGACTTGTTGGCGGCTGGATTTTCGGCGGACATGCTCGATGCTGTCCCGCGCGTGCACGTGGAGACGTGGGTTCGCGAGATGTGCACGACGGGCGACAGCTACGAGCTGGAGATCACCCTGCTCGATGCCGCTGGCGCCGTTCTGGCGACGCGCGCGCTGAGCGGGACGCTCAACAACGGCGTGCTCGGCTGTGATTACGCCGACGACACATGGCAACTGTTCGCGTTCGACCTGGTCGGCTACCCCGCTGGCGTACGTACGATCAGCTACCGGGAGGGCGGCGACGACGCGGAGTTTTGGGCGGGACACTACGGCGTGTTCTTCGATGACGCCGTGGTGGCGTTGTACAACCCGTGACGATCCGCAGAGCCCTCGTCGGCGCGGCGTGCGTGTCGCATCTCGCCGCCTGTGGTCTGACGAGCTTGTCGCGCGCCGACAAGGATTCGGAGGGCGTCGCCGACGCCTTGGACCCCGCCGAGACGGCGACGCCGGGCGATTCAGACTCGGACCGCCCCGCGCGTGACACCGATGGGTGGGACAGCGGTGCGTGGGGAGACAGTCCGTCGGACACGCCGTCGGACACACCGTCGGACACGCCGTCGGACACACCGTCGGACACACCGGGCGACAGCCCCTTGGACACGCCGTCACCCATCGATACCGCCTGTCCCCCGGTCCTGAGCTTTGCCGACGTCGACGCGGACGGGCACGGCGATCCGGCGACGGCGACGACCACGTGTCAGGTCGCCGCCGGTCGGGTCACGCTCGGAGACGACTGCGACGACAGCAACGCCCGCCGTACGCCAGGTCGGTCGGAGATCTGCGACGGCCTCGACAACGACTGCGACGGGACCTTCCCGACGGTGCAACGACTCGGTCGGCCCGTCGAGCACGCGCCCTACTGTCAGAACTACAACAACGGCAACGACAGCTGCTTCGGTGAGGCTTGGTCGGGTCGCGGCTACATGCACTGCCATTACCATGCGACGTTCAGCACGGGGCAG
>JBJONI010000162.1:0-2662 GCA_046051915.1 Pseudomonadota bacterium | reverse complement strand
CACCTTCGCGTCCGCCCTGCGCGCCTTCTTGCGTCAGGACCCCGACGTCATCCTCGTCGGCGAGATCCGCGACCGGGAGACGGCGGAGAACGCCGTCCAGGCCTCGCTGACGGGCCACATGGTCTTCAGCACGATCCACACGAACGACGCCGCCGGCGCGTTCGCGCGTCTCACCGACATGGGCGTGGAGCCGTTCCTGGTCGCGTCGTCGCTCGCGGGCGTCCTGGCGCAACGCCTCGTCCGCCGGCTGTGCATCGATTGCCGAGAGCCGTACGATCCCTCGGACGCGGAGTTGGCCGACGTGGGGCTCCCCCGCACGCGCCTCGCGGGCAAGGTCGTGTACCGGGCGAACGGCTGCCCCGCCTGCTCCGGCGTCGGGTACCGCGGCCGACTGGGCATCTACGAGTTCCTTCCGGCGTGGGACGACATCAAAAACCTCGTCATCGCGAAGGCCGACGCAGGTCAGGTCAAGCGACGTGCCGTGGAGTTGGGCATGAGCACGCTCCGGGACGATGGGTTCCTCAAGGTGTTGGCCGGCCTCACGACGATCGACGAGGTCCTCCGGGTCACGTCGAGCGAGATGGTCGAGGGCTGATCGATGCCCGTTTACGAATACAAGGGCTTCGACGCCGCGGGCGCGGCCGTCACCGGCCTGGTCGACGCCGACACCGTCAAGACCGCCCGGAGCAAGCTGCGCAAGCAGAATGTGTTCCCGACCGACGTGAAGGAGCAGACGGGCGCCGCCGTTCAGGGGGCGGGACTCAACCGCGAGATCGACCTCAAGCAATACCTCGAGTTCATCACCGTCCGCGACATCAGCGTGATGACCCAACAGCTCGCCGTGTTGATCAACGCGGCCGTCCCTGTCGCGGAATCGCTGGGGGCCCTCGTCGACCAGACCGAGAAGGCCAAGCTTCGGGTCGTGCTCAGCAAGGTGCGTGAGGACGTCAACGGCGGACGTACGCTGGGCGACGCGATGTCCGCCCACCCCAAGGTCTTCGACACGCTCTACATCAGCATGATCAAGGCCGGGGAGCGCTCGGGTGCGCTGGGGCAGGTGCTCGAGCGCCTGTCGAAATTCGCCGATGAGTCGGTTCGGCTTCAGGGGCAGGTGGTCTCGGCCCTCGCGTACCCGGCGCTGATGGCGTCGGTCGGTAGCCTGATGATCATCGGCATCTTCGTCGGGGTGCTGCCGAAGATGCGCACGATCTTCGATTCGTTCGGCGACGGCGAAGCCGATCTCCCGTTCGTCAGCCAACTCGTGTTCGGTTTCGGTGACCTCCTCGTCGCTTGGTGGTGGGCACTCCCCATCGCGGTTTTCGGCGGGCTGTGGTTGTTCCGCCGCTGGGTCGCGACCAAGCCCGGTCGTGCGACGTTCGACCGGTTTAAGCTCACGATGCCCGTGTTCGGCCGAATGAACCGGCTCGTCGCGGTCAGTCGGTTTTGCCGAACCCTCGGGACGCTCCTCGTCTCGGGTGTCCCGATCCTCGCCGCCCTCGGCATCGTGCGCGACATCGTGGGCAACGTGGTGATGTCCGAGGCGATTCAGGCGGCCGGCGCGGCGATTCAGGAGGGGCAGAGCATCGCGCGGCCGCTCAAGGAGAGCGGCCAGTTTCCCCCCATGGTCATCCACATGATCCAGGTCGGTGAGCGGACCGGCGAGCTGGAGCAGATGCTCAACCTGATCGCGAATGCGTATGAATCTGAGGTCGAGGCGACGATCAAGGGCGCGATGTCGCTGTTGGGCCCCATCACGATCATCGGCATGGGAGGCGTCGTCTTCGTGGTGGCACTCGGATTGCTTCTCCCGATGCAGCAGATGATGAGCATGGTGCGTTGACGCACGTTCTGACGAGGTGTTTGATGAACCGCAGCCGCATGTCCAACCTCGCCGAGGCGCTCCGCCGTCGGCTCGCCCAATCCGGTCGCCGCCGTCGCGGCATGACGCTGGTCGAGGTGATGATCGTCATCATCCTCGTCGTCACGCTGATGAGCATCCTCGCGTTCGGCGTGTTCGGCCAGTTCGCCGAAGCGAACCGTTCCGCCGCTGAACTTCAGATCAACAAGCTCAACGAGCAGGTCCGGATCTTCCAGCTCAAGAAGAAGAAGCTTCCGAGCAAGCTCGAAGATGTGTTCATCGATGGTGAGGTCCCCAAGGATCCCTGGGGCAACGAGTACGTCTTCAAGCAGGGCGGCGGCAAGAACGGGTACGACATCGTCTCGTTCGGCGCGGACGGCAAGGAAGGCGGTACCGGCGAGGACGCCGACATCAAGCTGTCGGGTGACGGTGGCGGTGAGGGCGGCGGCCAGTGACGGCAGCGGGGGCGCACCGCCTCCGCGACGTCGCGGCACGGGAGGGCATGTGGTGAGGCCGATGACAGACTGTCGCTTGGGACGCGCGCCACGCCGCGCGTCACGACAGCGTGTCCGGCGCGGCATGACCCTGATCGAGTTGATGGTCGCGATCGCGATCATGTTGTTGTTCTTCGGCATCATGCTGCCCTCGCTCGGCGGCGTGCTGCTCCTCAAACAGCGGCAGGCGGCACGCGATCTCGCGTTGATCTACGCGCGGCTTCACGACGAGGCGATCCTTCGCAACCGCACCTTCCGCATCGCCTTCCATCTCGACGAAGGCTTCTACGAAGTCGAGATGGGAAATCCA
>JBJONI010000161.1:0-5633 GCA_046051915.1 Pseudomonadota bacterium | reverse complement strand
GGCCTCGCCCTGCGTGCTGAACTTCTCAGCGCCGCCCCGTGCGCGCCCTTCCAACTCGGCGAACCGTTGCTGAACGGCCGCGGTCTGGGACTGGAACGCTTGCTGCGCCGCCGCCGCCTGCTTCTTCAGGTGGTCGGCGCCGAGGGTACCGCCGCGTCCGACCGCCTGCTCGAACCCCGTGACCCCCTCGAGGATCCGTTGGCCCGCGCCTTCGAGCCGCGAAGCGGCCTCAGCCTCGAACGTGGCGAGGCGACGCGACAAGGCGTCGATGTCGGGCGGTGGCGCGCCCTGCAGGCGCTCGCGGAGCATGCCCAATGCCGCGGTGGCTTCGCCGTGAACGCCATGCATCGCCTCATCGAGCTGCGACCGCGTCGTCGTCGCCCGCTCGTTGATCATCCGCACACCTTCGGTCCCGGCGTGCCGCAGTCCCTCGACCCGTTGCGCGCCCGCCTCGCGAAGCTGCCCGAGCGCCGCGTGCGTCCCCTGCGCGAGCGCCTCCAGTTGCGCTTGGCGCTGCGCTTGCGCGGCCTGCATCGCGGCATGAACACCCTGTTCGAGCTGCGCCAAAGCCGCCTGGCGCTGGCTCAGGATGTGCTGCCGTGCCGCCGTCGCCGCCTGACGGATCTGCGCGAGGTCCGCCGGCATCTGCTGACGCGCTTGTCCGAGGAGGTTCGGCGCAACTTCGCGAATGCGGTCGGCGTAGGACGAAGACACCGCCCGTGCCGCCTTCCCCCGCGCTTGGGCGCGGCGGTAGGTGAGGTTGCCGTCCCAGAAGTTGTCCTTCTTGTCGGGGACACCGTCGGTGTAGCGGTGGTACCAGCCTTCGCCGACCGACTTGGCTTGCTGCGCACCGCCGGCCGCGAGGCTGCGCAACGAGCCTTCGAGGCCGGCGTAATGCGCACGGACCTGACCCACTTGCGCCTCGGTACGCGCCTCAAGATCGGCCAAGGCCGCCTGACTGTCGGCGAGGATCCGCGCCCGCGCCCCTTCCGCGCCCGTGCGGAGGCGCCCGATCGAGGCCGACCAGCTCGCGTCAATCGCCTGCCGCGCGCCGGCGGCACGGACCTGCAAGCGCTCGGCAGCGGCGGCGACGTGCTGGCGGACGGAGGCGATCTCCGAACCCGTCGCGGAACGAAGCTGCTCCACCGCGCCCTTGCGCGCGGCGTCGAGGCGGCCGAGAACCTGACCACGTTGACCGGCGAAGCGATCCAACTGCCCACCGAGGCGACCGAGCGTACCGTTGATCGCGGCTTCCGCTTCGGCCCGGCGCTGCCCCTTGTCGACGGCTTGCTGGCCACCCTCTCCGCCGCGCCCGGGTGTCCCGTCGCCACGGCCTTCTCCGCGCCCGGGGCGGCCCGGCCGCGTCCCGGCGCCCGGCCCGGGTCCCGCCCCCGGAGAGGCCGCCCCGCCGTCGCCGAGCTGCACAGGCGCGGTTTCCGCACCCGGGCCTGCGATCGCCCCCAAGCCACCACCCGCCGGAGCGCCCGCGTCGGGCACAACCGCCGGCCCGGTCTGCGCTTGCGGACCAGGCCCCGCGGGCGCGCCCGCTGCCGCACCCGCGTCGACCGGCGCGGCGACCGTGGCCGCCTCAGGACCGGGTGCCACGCCGCCTTGCACCGGCGCCGCCGGTGCCGCTTGGCCGGCCGACGGCGCCGTCGCTGCTTCGGGACCCGGCGCCACCGCCGGAGCCGCTGGTCCCGCCACAGCGGGCGCAGGCCCAGCTTGGGCAGGGACAGGCGGCGCGGCCGCGGCCGCGGGCCCCGTCGCCGACGGAGCGCCTGTCGCCGCGGTCGGCCCCGCGACCGCGGGCGCGACCGACGAACCCTGCGGCGCGACCGCGGCCGATGCCCCTGCGCCTGGTGCCGAAGCCCCAGGGTTCGAGCCGACGCCCGGCCCGGCCACCGCAGCCGCGCCCCCCGGCGCGGAGGTCGCGGCCTGCGGACCCGGACGCTGCCGACGTCCGCCGCCCGCCGTGCCCGCGGCACCGGCACCACCGGCAGCGCCCGAAGCGCCCGGCCCGGTCGCGCCCGTCACCGGCGGCGCCGTTGGCGTCCCGACAGCCGGGGCCGCACCGCCCGGAGCCCCCGGCGTCGACGGCGGGCCACCTGCGCCCTGTCCCACACCGCCCGCGCCCAAGGGTCCCCCCAAGCCGGGGGTGCCACCTTGCCGACCCGCTCGGGTCGCCACGCCGCCGCCCGCGGCAGCACCGCTTCGGGTTGCGCCCCCGCTCGGCGTGGGCCCGCCCACACCCGCCAACGTCGCCGACGCCCCCGCGCTTGGCGCAGGAGCCCTCGGAGCAGGCTGGGATTGCATAGGAACTTTCGAGGCTTCTCCACCCGGAGCTGCCCCACCACCCCGGGACTCCGGGGTACGCTCAGAACGTGTACGCTTGATGCGTCCGTCGGACATTGGACCTCCCGCTCGGACTTCGGGTAGTCTACCTCAGACGGCGCCGAGACGGTGCGCCTCCCGGCGCTTTTCTGCACACGTTCGCGTACGACGCCGCCCGATGGTCCAAGAGGCACCCCCCATGCTGTTGATCTCCGGCCTGCTCACCCATCTTTGGCTCGCTGCCGCGTCCGCTGCGCCGGCCACCGAGCGGCCAAGCGAACACGGCGTACTCCCCGTCCGCACGATCCTTGCGCTCGCCGATGCGGAGCGTGGCGCATGGCGTCGGGACGTGCGCGCGCTCACCCGAGCTTGGGGGCGCGACGACGCGGCCGCCCGCCAAAACGTCGAGGCAGCCCTGCGAACCCACCTCGAACGCTTGCGTAACGACCTGACGCCCGAGGGCGCCTGGCGTCCGGCCGATGCGATGGCCTTTGTCCCACCCGCCCACGCCCCACTGCGCGACGCGGTCCTCCACGCGACCCTCGCCGACCGGACGGAGCACGACGACGCGGTCCGCGCGCGCGTCCGGGCGTGGATCATCGTCGAAGCGTCTTGGGATGCCTACGTCCGGCGCCTCGACGCCGTCGCCGCCGCGGACGCCGCGCCGCGCCGCCGCTGACCGCGCCTCAGCCGCTCCCTTCTGCCTCGGCCGCAAGCGCCTGGGCGGCGCGCTTGGCGAGCTGGCGTTGGCGTCGGAGGTCGGCGATCTGAACGGCGAACCCGAAGCCGAGCATCGCGTACACCGTCGACTTGTGAATCTCTTGGTCGAAGGCTTCCATGAGAAGGACGCCGCCAATCAGCACCACGCTGCACAACGCGAGCACGGTCACCGAGGGGTTCTTCTGAATGAAGTCGCCCACCGGACCGACGAACGTCATCATGACGAGCACGGCGACCAGGATCGCCGCGACCATCACGGGCACATCCTGCGCCATCGCGACCGCGGAGATCACGGAATCCAAGCTGAACACGATGTCCATGAACATGATCTGAACGATGATGCTCACCATGTTCGCCGTGCCAGCCACGGCGGGGCGCTCATCGAAGTCGCCGTCACCGTCCGTGTCGGCGTGCTCGAGTTCCCGAAGTTCACCGATGCCTTTGTAGAGCAGGAACAGGCCGCCCGCGAGGAAGATCAGGTCGCGGACCGACCAACCATGGCCCAGCGCCTCAAACAGGTCCGTGTCGTTGCCCGCGAAGAAGCTCAACGTCAGCAGCAGCAACACGCGCGTGATCAAGGCGAAACCAAGCCCGAGGCGCCGAGCCTGCGCCTGCTTCTCTTGCGGCAAGCGGCCACAGAGGATCGTGATCACGACGATGTTGTCGACACCGAGCACGATCTCCATCATCGAGAGGAAGGCCAGCGACGTCCATGCCTCAGGCGAGCGGATGAGGTCCCACATCGAACAGGCTCCAGGTCTAGACGCGCCTCTAAGGCCGTGCCGCACCCGGTTCAAGGCCCGGGCCGACGTCAGCCCCCCAACCCCGCCAAGTCTCTGAGATCCGAAGCCGCGAGGAACAACGCAGCGAGCCCCAACGCCAGAATGACGACGGTCGCGAGCGTCAGCAGGAGTGGAGGCTCGTCCTCCTCGTCCTCCGCAGGCGATGGATCGGGACCGAGCACGCGCCGCGCGTCCTGCTCGGTCGAGAACGTCCGCGTGCGCTCCGGCGCGGTGTCCTCGGCCCCACTCAGCGTCTCTGGAGACCAAACGCCCACAAAGCGCTGAAGACGCTCCTCGGTGTTCGGCCCCACGCGGCGACGGAACCGCCCTTGTGCCGGCGGGACGGCGACCGCACCTTGGGTGGCGGCGACGCCTTCGGCGCGGAGCTCACCGGCGAGACGGTCGATGGCGTCCGAGACCGCCGTGTCCGCCTCTGGCGCGAGCGGGCCATCGTCAAACTCAGGGGTCTTTCCCGCCATCTACGACCTCTTCCCTAGCGCGAGGGTAGCGCCGCGCACCATCGGTGTCACGCGCGGCCCGACACGAAGTTCTGCTGCGTGACCGCCGGCGCGAGCGCTCGGAGGGTGGGGACGGTCAGCAGGTTCCGAAGCATCGCTGCCGCCATCAGCACGGCGAACGCGTCAGGCGGCACCACGCCGGCGTCGCGTCCGACGTTCAACAGGATGAGGGCCATCAAGCCTGGCGTGTTCAGCGACACGCCGACGGCGAACGACGAGGCCCACGGCAATCCCGAGGCGCGCGCGATCGCCACCGCGACGCCCCCCGTGGCCACCGTCCCGAGCAGGGTGACCACGGGGACCCACACCCACAAGCCCCCGGCCAGCAGCGTGAGGTCCGTCCGCAGCCCCGTCGAGGCGAAGAACACCGGCAACAGGAACAGCATCACCAAGTCGGACAGGCGGGTGGTGACCGCGGCCGCCAACGGACGGTGGGACGCCACGGCAACCCCCGACAGAAACGCACCGAAGATCGCGAACAGATGCAGCGAGGCCGAGGCCGCCGCGGCCAAGAACGTCGCCGCGAGCAGCGCCACGATCACGTTGGGCGACAACGTGGCGGGATCCCCATCCCAGCCGCGAACCGACCAAGCGATGACGCGCCGCCCAACCCCGAGCACCACCGCGACGAGCGCGATCGCGCCCCCGACCGTGCTGAAGAACGCCCCGACGTCGAGCGGCGGACGCGCGACGCCCAGCGCGATGATCAGGGTCAACCAGGTGAACACGTCCTTCCCAGCGCCCGTCGCGATCGCCAACACCCCGACGGGGTGCTGGTGCAGGCCGACTTCCACGAGGATGCGCCCCAAGATCGGGATCGCGGTGATCCCCAGCACGAGCCCCAGAAAGAGCGCCCAAGCCAGGTCGGAGCTCTCTCCGGGCATCGCCGCCCGCAACGGCGGGCCGAGCACGAAGCCGAGCGCGAGTGGCGCCACCAACGTCCCCGCCGCCAGGGCGGCCGACCGTCCCGACTGGCCACGCAGATGCGCGAAATCGAACGAGGCCCCGATGAGGAACAGCGCCAGAACCAGACCGAGGTGCGAGAAATACGGAAGGATGGACGGCCCGTCGCTCGGGAACAGGGCGGCGAAAGCGCCCGGAGCGAACCATCCGAGGCACGAGGGCCCAAGCATCAAGCCCGCCAAGATCTCGCTCACGCTTTGACTCTGGCCGATCCGAGCGCCGAGACGACCGCCGACGCGCGCCGCGATCAGGATCACGACGAATTGGAGCAGCAACCCGACGAGGACGTGCTCGGTCTGAACGTGAAACGCGGTCATGG
>JBJONI010000160.1:0-8009 GCA_046051915.1 Pseudomonadota bacterium | reverse complement strand
GGATGGCATCCGCTGGGGTCGCGATGGCTGCGAGCCCGGAATCGGCTTGGTTCAACCCCGCAGCTCTGCCCGATGACGGGGGGCTCCGCATCGCCGCCGGCGCAACCGTCGCAGCGTCGCGCGTGACGGCCGCGGCGAGCGACGGCACGTGGACCGCCCGCACCAACACCCCGCTCGGCACGCCACCGTGGCTGTATGCGAGCTATGGACGCGACCGATGGGCCATCTCGGCGACAGGCAACGTCGCCTACGGCGGCGGGGTCACATGGCCCGACGACGCGCCCGTCCGGTACGCGGCGTTGGCCTCTCGGCCGATGTTCGCCCGCGCCACCCTCGCCTTTGCTTGGAACTTCGGACCCGTCTCGCTCGCGCTAGGTCCCCACCTCGACGCCGGTGGCCTGCGTGTGGAGAAGGCGACCGACCACGTCGCCGACGAAGGGCGCGTCACCCTCGCTGCGCGGGGTTGGGGCGTCGGCGGCGACGTCGCCCTGCACGGTCGCATCGGGCAACGTGCCGCATTGGGCCTGACGTACCGGAGCCGCACGTCGCTCAAGCTTCAGGGGGAGGCAGACTTCGACCTGCCACCGGCGTTCGCCGCGGAGCGGAACGACGACACCCTGACCGCCCAGTGGACCCTCCCGGACCGTGTGGCGGCCGGGTTCGCTTGGACAGAGGATCGGTGGCGCGTCGCGACGGAGGTGGACCTCACCGTGTGGTCCGTCAACCAGACCCTCACCTTCGACCTCGCCTCGGAACCCGACCTGTCCGTGGTCAACGGCTGGCGTGAGACGGTCGCCGTACGCGTCGGCGCCGCCGCTGCCCTCGGGCGTGTCGAGCTACGTGCAGGAGCGTTCGCAGACCTCGCAGGGGCGCCTCCTCCCGAACGGCTCGGCCCGGCGTCGCCCGACGGCCCACGTGTCGGTGCGAGCCTCGGCCTTGGGGTGGACGCCACGCAGGCGGTGGCGATCGACCTGTACGCCTCCCCGATGGCGATCTTGCGGCGGGCCAGCACCAGCCCCGACCTCCCGGACGCATCGTACGGGGGCTTCGCCGTCCTTGCCGGACTCGGGCTGCAGGTTCAGGTTCCCTAGGCGTTGGCGGCTGAGGACGTCGGCATGTTACGCTGCACCATGACGGCGGTACGGGTTTCCCCGACGGCACGTGGAGGTCACGATGAATCGACGCATGTTCCTCTCGAAGATCCATCGCGCGACCGTCACGCATGCCGACCTTGAGTACGAAGGCAGCGTCACCGTCGACCAAGACCTCCTCGACGCGGCGGGCATGCTCACGCACGAAGAGGTCCACGTGCTGAACATCACCCAGGGAACCCGCTTGGTGACGTACACGCTGCCTGGGCCGCGCGGGTCGGGCGTGATTTGCATCAACGGTGCCGCAGCCCACCTCAACGCGCCGGGGGACAAGGTGATCCTCGTCACCTACGCCGACATGTCGGACGAGGAGGCGCGTCGCCACGAGCCGACGGTCGTCCTCGTCGACGCGCACAACCGGGTCAAAGAGATCCGTGCCGAGGTTCCGGGTCCGCAGCTCCCACCGCGCGTTGTGGCCACGGCCTGACGGACGGACGGACGGCCTGACTGGCCGGTCCTTCACGGCCGCTGGGTTGTAACGCCGCGGAAAAATCTTTTCCAAGCACGCATCGGCGCGTGGCGCTGTCGTACCGCGCTGGGTACGACAACCCCATGACACCTAGAGACCTCGCGTTTCCCCTCGCGCAAACCAGCACCGACGTTCGGACGGCGCTGTGGATCTTCGCGGGCTTCCTCGTTGCCGCCGCGGTGAGCGCGTTCTTGCAGCGTCCCCGCGACTGACGACCACCGCCTCAGCCGGCGAACGCGGCCTTCAACGATTCGAGCGAGACCGCACCGAGACCTGCGAACCGCACCTCGGCAGCGGCGCACACGTCCCCGATCCGCGCAAACGGATGCCCGGCGAGGGCGGCTTCGAACGCGGGCACGTTCGCAGGCGTCACCTCGCACACCCACCGCGTCAACGACTCCGAGAACGCGCGCTTGCGCGGCGTGTCGCCCGGCCCCTCCCACGGCACCGACCCAAGGTCGACGTTGGCGCCCAACCGGCCCGCCATCGCCATCTCGGCCACCGCCACCGCAAGGCCACCTTCCGAAGCGTCGTGGCATGCCGCCACCCAGCCCTCACGGAGCGCGCCGTGGAGCGCACGTGCGAGCGCGAGTTGGGGCACCCGCGGCTTGGGAAGGTTCGCGCCGAGGAGCCCGTGCAGCTCGTACCAAGCACCCGCGCCGCACTCGTCCGCGGTGAGGCCAACGACATACAGCGTGTTGCCGACCTGCTTGGCGTCCATCGTCACCGCGCGTGCGACGTCCGGAACCAGCGCGAGGACGCTGATCAACAACGTCCCCGGGATGGCGTGCTTCTGACCGTCGGGGCCCGTGGTCTCGTTGTTCAGCGAGTCCTTGCCCGAGATGTAGGGCGCGTTCCAGGCGAGCGCCCCGTCGTAGCAACCCCGCGAACACCGAACGAGGCCGCCGAGGCGGTCCGGAAGGTTCGGATTTCCCCAACAGAAGTTATCGAGCAACGCCACCTTGTCGGGATTGGCGCCCACGGCCACCGCGTTACGGACCGCCTCGTCGATGACCGCGAGCGCCATGCCGTAGGGGTCGATTTGGCTGTAGGCCGGACGGATGCCGTTGCTCAGCGCCACCCCGAGTCCATCATGACGCCCCGTGGCACGAACCACCTCGAGCGGACGCAGGACCGCCGCGTCGGACGGACCGTCCATTGCCGGCCCGACGAAGGGCTTGACCACGGTGCCGCCCTGGACCTCGTGGTCGTAGGTGCGAACGATGGCCTCCTTGCTCCGAAGGTTCGGCGTCGCGAGCATCCCGAGAAGGTCCGCCATCGGGTCGGACGTCGGCTCCGACGGCTCCGAGAGCTTCGGAGTCCGCCACACGGCCTTGAGGTTTCGTTGCGGGATCCCTTCGTGCAACGCCGACATCGTCAAATCGGCGACCAAGATGTCGCCGTGGCGAAGGGTGAGACGTCCCGCCCCCGTGAACGTCCCGAGCGCGGTGGCCTCGGTCTTCCACAGCGCCGCGATCGCCTGGAAGCGATCCCAATGGGCGGGCGGAACCGCGAGGACCATGCGCTCCTGGGCCTCAGAGAGCCAGATCTCCCAAGGCTCGAGGCCGGCATACTTCAACGGCACGCGCTCGAGGAAGATCTCGGCGCCCAGGTGCTCGGCCATCTCCCCGATCGCCGACGAGAGGCCCCCGGCACCGCAATCGGTGACGGCGGTGTACAGGCCCTCATCCCGCGCTTGGAGCAGAGCTTCCATGGCCTGCTTCTCGTGGATGGCGTGTCCGATCTGCACGCTGGTGCCCGCGATGCTCGCGGTCTCGACGTCCATCTCCATCGAGCTGAACGTGGCGCCGCGGAGCCCGTCTCGGCCGGTTCGCCCACCGAGCACCACCACGAGATCGCCGGGCTGTGCGTTCCGTTTGTGCGCGCCCTCGGGGAGAAGTCCGACGCAGCCACAGTACACGAGCGGGTTGGCGACGTAGCCGGGGTCGTACACGACAGCGCCGTTGACGGTGGGAATGCCCATCTTGTTGCCGTAGTCGCCGACCCCGGCGACGACCCCAGCGGCGATGCGGCGCGGATGGAGCGAGCCACCCGGGACCGCGCTCTCGGGCGTGTCGGGTGGGCCGAAGCACAGCACGTCGGTCGCCGCGATCGGACGCGCGCTGACCCCGAGGACGTCGCGAATCACCCCGCCAACGCCGGTGTTCGCGCCTCCAAACGGCTCAAGCGCGGACGGATGGTTGTGGGTCTCGGCCTTGAACGCGAGCTGCCAGCCCTCCTCGAACGTGACGATGCCGGCGTTGTCGACGAACACGCTGACCAGCCAGTCAGAGTCGGCGGCCTTCGTCGCGGCCGCGATGTGCGACTTGAACATGCTGTCGACCACGCTGTGAACGCCGTCCTCGTCGACTTCGATGCGGGCCTTGAACGTCTTGTGGACGCAATGCTCCGACCACGTCTGCGCGAACATCTCCAGCTCGGCGTCGGTCGGATCGCGCCCCTCCGCGCGGTACCACGCCTGGATCGCCGCCATCTCGGTGCCATCGAGCGACAGGCGCCGTGCCTTGCTCAACGCCACCAAGCCGTCGCCATCGAGCGCGCGCATCTCGAGCACCTCGACGCGGCGCGTTGCGGGCGTCGTCGCCACGAACGGCGGCTCGATCGCGGCGTCGAGGACGAAGCGCTCCACGACGGTGTTGGCGAGCGTCCCCGCGGCGAACGCCTCGACGTCCGCGTGGGCCAAAGGGCCCTCCAGCACGAACCGCCGGCCGGTCGCCGCCTGCTCCAGGGTCTGAAAGCCGAGATCGTGGGCGACGGCGAGCAGCGACTCGGCCGGCGCGTCGGTCACGCCGGGCAGCGGCGCCACCTCGACCACGACGCCCGTCGACGCGGCGGCCCCCGTCGACGGCCACGGCACCACGCTCGCCGTCGCCACCACGGGATCGAGCAGCAGCTTCGCGACGATCGCGTCAACGTCCGCCGCCGTCAGGGAAGCGCCACGCAGGAAGAACAGGTCTGAGACGCGCACCCCCGTCAAGCCGCGCAAACCGGCAAGCTCAGCCTGATGCAGGACCTCGGCGCCGCGGGCGTCGAACGCGTCGGGACGCAGCGAAAGCTCAATACGAACGGTCGTCATCGGTCTCTCTCAGTGACGGAAGTGGCGGCGGCCGGTGAAATACATCGCGATCCCCGCAGCCTCAGCGGCGGCGATGACCTCGTCGTCTCGCACGCTACCACCCGGCTGGACGACCGCGGTGGCGCCCACCGCGATCGCGGCTTGCAGGCCATCGGCGAACGGGAAGAACGCGTCCGACGCCAGCACCGAGCCGTGCGCCCGATCCCCCGCGCGCCATGCCGCGATCCGCGTGCTGTCGAGGCGGTTCATCTGGCCGGCGCCGACGCCGACGGTCGCCTCGCCCTTGACGAGGACGATCGCGTTGCTCTTGACGTGCTTGCATGCGATCCACGCGAACGCGAGGTCGCGCAGTTCCTCCGACGTGGCCTCCCGGGAGGTCACGCACCTCCAGCCGTCGACATCGGCGCCGGCTCGGTCAGCGGTCTGGACCAACAGGCCCCCATGGGCCTCGCGCACCGTGATCGCAGGCGGCGCCACCGCGCCGGTGAACCGCAGGACCCGGCAGTTCTTCTTGCGTGACGCCAGCAGGGCGAGCGCCTCCTCGGTGAAGGACGGGGCAGCGATCACCTCGACGAACAACTTCCCCATCGCCTCGACGAACGCGGCGTCCACGATGCGGTTCGCCGCGATGATGCCTCCGAACGCGCTCACGGTGTCGCAGTCATAGGCGCGTTGAAACGCCGTGACCAAGTCGTCGGCGACGGCGACGCCGGACGGGTTGGCGTGCTTGATGATCGCAACGGCGGGCCGATCAAACTCCGCAGGGATCGCCCAAGCAGCTTCCAGGTCGTTGAGGTTGTTGTACGAGAGCTCCTTCTCGCCCCCGATCGCCTCGAACGCCGCCGGTTGACCCTCCCATCGGTACAGCGCGCCCTGCTGGTGGCTGTTCTCGCCATAGCGAAGCGTCATCGCGCGGGTCGCGCGCAACGTGATCTGCGACGGCAGCGCCTGGGGGCCTTCCACCTGGTCTTGCAACCAACCGCTGATCGCGACGTCGTACGCGGCCGTGTGCTGGAACGCCTTGAGCGCGAGGCGGCGGCGCGCGGCCTGATCGAGCGAGCCCTCCGCGAGTCCAGACAGCACCAAGTCGTAGTCCGACGGGTCGCACACGATGGCGACGGACTCGAAGTTCTTCGCGGCCGCGCGCAGCAGCGTGACGCCGCCGATGTCGATCTGCTCGATGGCATCGGGCTCGGTGACACCGGGCGCAGCGACCGTCTGAACGAACGGGTACAGGTTGCAGACCACGACATCGATCGGCCGGATGCCATGGCGCGCGATCTCGTCGAGGTGCGCCGGGATGCGGCGCGTCAGAATGCCTCCGTGGATGCCGGGGTGGAGGGTCTTGACGCGACCGCCCAGGATCTCGGGGTGGCCCGTGACGTCGTCGACTTGCGTGACAGGCAACCCCGCTTCTGCGAGAGCCTTCGCCGATCCGCCAGAGGCAACCAGCTCAAACCCGAGGCCGTACAGCCCCTTCGCGAGAGGAACCAACCCGGTCTTGTCCCAGACGCTCAACAACGCGCGACGGCTCACCATGTTCGGATCCCCCAACGTTCAAGCAGAAAGTGCACGCAGCCGATGGCGGATCGCATCCACCAACACGCGATGTTCCGTCGCGTGCATCCGCGCCGTGAACGACTCGATCGACTCCCCGTCGACGAGATCCACCGCCTCGCTGCACACGACAGGCCCCGCATCGACTTCGACGACCACCTCGTGGACCATCACACCGGTCCGACGACGTAGGCCCGCAGCCCCCTCGTCCCACGCGCGGCGGATGGCGTCGAGGCCCGGCAGGTCGCCAGGAAGGGCGGGATGCAGGTTCAGCACGCGACCAGCCCCGAAGCGATCGAGGAACGCGGCGGAAAGCACATGCAGAAAGCCGGCGCACACCACCAACGTCGGCCGGAACGACGCCACCGTCTCGGCGAGGTGCGCGTCGTACGCGGGGCGGCCCCCCGAGGCGCGAAACGCGGCCAACGGCGCATACAGGGCAGGAACGCCCCACGCTTCGGCGCGACGCAAGCCGCCCGCCTCGGCGCGGTTGCTGACGACCGCCGCGACGCGCGCGTCCAGTGCTCCAGAGCCGCACGCTTCCAGCAGCGCGGCCAAGTTGCTGCCGCTCCCTGAAATCAGCACCACGAGCGACGGGGCATCCGCCACGCGGCCTCCTGTTCGGCCGCTCTCGGTATCCCGCGCACGGTGGCATGGCGGTTCGTCACGTAAGGTCTAGCCGGTGTGCCACGGCATGTTGCGCGGCGTTCTGGCGTTCCGCCGCGCTCACGGCGCCGCGGAGTCCGACGTGTCGGAGTCGCCGGCGTCGGAGTCGCCCGTCTCGGTGTCCTGCGGGGTGTCGCGATCCCGGTCACTGAGTTTGCCATACGCCACTTCGATCTTCATCAAGGGCCGCGGAACGGCAAACCCCGTGAACCGGATGGCGTTGCTCGCGGGCTCGTAGCGCCAGCCGTCCCGCGACCGCTGCGGCATCACCACACCGTCGACGCGCACCTCCAGCGTCGTCGGATCGGGCAGCCGCGTGAGCGGGAACGTTTCGAGCAACCCAGCCGCAGAGACGCCGACGGCCGACAGCAGCTCGCGGTAGCTGGTGGCGCAGATCGACTCCGTCAGGCCGCCCGTGGTCGCGATGGCCTCATGGTAGCGCGAGCCCACGTCCGCAGCCCCCGACGGCGACGAGCACCCGGCCGGAAGGTCGCCGACGATGCCGTGCACGGCGAACCCCCACGTCCCGGCGACCGCGCGCAGCGCCTCGACGTGGCCTCCGACGTCGCCCGACGATTGATCGTCCTCGTCAGAGACGAAGACGACGTCCAAGCGAGCGTCCGCGCGAGGGAACCCCGGGTTGGTGGACCCGTTCAGCGCGAGCTCCGCCACATCGAACCCCCGCTCGACGCGATCCCCGTCGGTCCCCACGATCAACGCAGCCTTCGTGCTGCGGACGATGTCCACCGCCCATGGGTCGAGGACGCCGCCGCGGAGCACGCCCGCGTCGACGGCCGCCGCGTCCGTGGAGACCACACCGAAGCGGTAGTCGACATCGGTCGCCGTCAAGGCATCGACGAGCCCGACGACGGCGTCCGTCAGGAGGGATTGTTCTTCCCGCATCGACTTGCTGTCGTCGACGACGAACAACACGTCGGCGTTGTCGATGGTGTCGACCTGCTCAAACACGTCGACGACCCGCGACTCGAGGACCACCAGGTTGCGCTGACACGCCCCGAGCGCCAGCGCTGAGACCACCTGCCACCCTGCGCGTCGCATGCACGCCTCC
>JBJONI010000159.1:0-3171 GCA_046051915.1 Pseudomonadota bacterium | reverse complement strand
CGTGTCCGTTGGGGTGTCGGTCGGCGTGTCCGTTGGCGTGTCCGTTGGGGTGTCGGTCGGCGTGTCCGTCGGGGTGTCGGTCGGCGTGTCCGTTGGGGTGTCGGTCGGCGTGTCCGTTGGGGTGTCGGTCGGCGTGTCCGTCGGGGTGTCGGTCGGCGTGTCGGCGCTGTCGGGGTTGAGGTCCGTGTCGGCGCTGTCGCCAGTGTCGGCCTTGCCGGTGCCCGGCTCACCGCAGGCGGTGGCGATCAGGGCGAGGAGGACGAGGGCGGGGACGATCGGGCGAGACATCGGTCGACTCCAAGATTGGCGATGCGGAAACAGGTCGGTGCAGTGTACCCCACCGCGCGGCTGGTCGTCAGGGTAGGTACAGTGCTGTCACGATCCCGGCGTGCCGGGCGAGGCGTTCGCAGCTTGTCCGTCTGGAGGAAGGATGGAACCCCAACCGCGAGGGCGGCGCGTCGTGCGCGCACCCCGAGGCCCTCGACGCGTCTGTCGGTCGTGGCAGACGGAGGCGGCCTACCGCATGCTGTGCAACAACCTTGATCCCGATGTGGCGGAACGGCCCGAGGACTTGGTCGTCTACGGTGGGATCGGGCGCGCCGCGCGGTCCTGGGAGGCGTTCGACGCCATCCTCGACGCGTTGCGAACACTCGGCGACGACGAGACGCTCCTCGTGCAATCCGGCAAACCCGTCGCCGTCTTCTCGACCCACGCCGACGCACCGCGCGTGCTGATCGCCAACAGCAACTTGGTGCCCAAGTGGGCGACGTGGGAGCACTTCCACGCGCTCGATCGGGCAGGGTTGATGATGTACGGGCAGATGACGGCGGGCTCGTGGATCTACATTGGCACGCAAGGCATCGTCCAGGGGACGTACGAGACGTTCGTCGAACTCGGGCGCCAACACCACCGCGGCGATTGGACCGGGCGTTGGATCCTCACGGCAGGCCTCGGTGGCATGGGCGGCGCGCAGCCCCTCGCGGCCGTGCTTGCGGGCGCGCATTGCGTCGCGATCGAGTGCGATGAGGACCGGGCGGATTTTCGCATTCGCACCCGCTACGTCGATCGCAAGGCGCACACGATCGACGAGGCGATGGCCATCCTTGACGCCGCGACCGTGCCGACGTCGATCGCGCTGATCGGCAACGCCGCGGAGCTGCTCCCTGCGTTCCTCGCCCGGGCCGAAGCCGGCGGCCGACGCCCCGACGCCGTCACCGATCAAACGTCGTCGCACGACCTCGTCCACGGCTACCTCCCCGCGGGTTGGACGATGGCGGCTTGGCGCGCCGCGCAGGCGGGCGATGACGCCGCCCGCGCCGCCTTGGTGGCCGCCGCGTCGCAGAGCTGTGCTGCGCATGTGCGTGCGATGCTGGGGTTTCACCGACTCGGCGTCCCGACGATCGACTACGGCAACAACCTCCGGCAGGTCGCCAAGGACGCTGGTGTGGCCGATGCCTTCGCGTTTCCAGGCTTCGTTCCTGCCTGCATTCGCCCGCTGTTCTGCGAAGGGAAGGGCCCGTTTCGCTGGGTCGCGCTGTCAGGGGACCCCGAGGACATCTACAAGACCGACGCGAAGATCAAGGCGCTGTTCCCCGAGGATGTTGCGCTCCATCGCTGGTTGGATGCCGCCCGCGAGCGCATCTCGTTTCAAGGGCTGCCGGCGCGCATCTGCTGGTTGGGCCTCGGGCAGCGGCACCTCGCCGCGCTCGCGTTCAATGAGATGGTGGCGTCGGGCGCATTGAGCGCCCCGATCGTGATCGGTCGCGACCACCTCGACACGGGCTCCGTCGCCAGCCCGAACCGTGAAACGGAGTCGATGCGCGACGGGTCGGATGCGGTGTCGGACTGGCCGCTCCTCAACGCGATGACGGCGGTCGCCGGCGGGGCCACCTGGGTGAGTCTGCACCACGGTGGCGGCGTGGGCATGGGCTACAGCCAGCACAGCGGCGTCGTGATTGTGGCGGACGGCACCGAGGCGGCGGCGGCGCGTCTGCGACGCGTCTTGTGGAACGATCCGGCGATCGGCGTCGTACGGCACGCCGACGCTGGCTACGAGACCGCGCTCGCGACGGCGCGCCGCGAGGGCGTACGCATGCCTTCGCTCGGGGAGGCACCATGACGGCGCTTGTTCCTGGTGCGCTGACGCTCGCAGATGTTCGCGCCTACCTCGCGGGAGACCGCGTGCTCCGGCTCGATGAGAGCTGTTGGGAGCCGGTGCGTGCGTCGGCGGCGACGATCGAGGCGATCGTCCGCAAGGGGGCGCCCGCCTACGGCATCAACACGGGGTTCGGCAAGCTGGCGCGCGTACGGATCCCCGACGCAGACCTGTCGATGTTGCAAGCGAACCTCGTACGATCCCACGCCGCGGGCGTGGGGCCCCTCCTCGAGGACGAGGTCGTGCGTCTGATCCTTGTGCTCAAGGTCGCCTCGCTGGCCCGCGGCCATTCGGGGGTGCGTCCCGTCGTGATCGAACGCTTGCTCGATCTCGCAGAAGCTGGCATCTGGCCTTGTATTCCGTCCCAAGGTTCGGTCGGTGCGTCGGGTGACCTCGCGCCGCTCGCGCATCTCGCCCTGCCGTTGCTCGGTGAAGGCCAGGTGCGGGTCGGGGGCGTGGTGCGTGCGGCGTCCGACGCCCTCGCGGAGGCGGGGATCGCACCGATCACGCTCGCCGCAAAGGAAGGGCTCGCCCTCCTCAACGGTACGCAGGTCTCGACCGCGATCGCGCTCCGCGGCCTCGTTCGCGCGGAACAAGTGTTCGCCGCGGCGTTGGTCGCAGGGGCGTTGAGCGTGGATGCCGCGAAGGGTTCGGATGCGCCGTTCGACGACCGGATCCACGCCGTACGCGGCCACGCAGGGCAGCGCGACGTGGCGGCGCGGATGCGCGCCTTGCTCGCCGGGAGCGAGATCCGCGCGTCGCATCTCGAAGGCGACGATCGCGTTCAGGATCCCTACTCGTTGCGCTGTCAACCCCAGGTGATGGGCGCGTGCCTCACCTTGATTCGACAGAGCGCGGCGACGCTGATCACCGAGGCGAACGCGGTCTCGGACAACCCGCTGGTGTTCGCCGACACCGGGGAGGTCCTCTCAGGCGGTAACTTCCACGCCGAACCCGTGGCGTTCGCGGCCGACACGCTGGCGCTGGCGATCGCCGAGGTGGGTGCGCTCTCTGAG
>JBJONI010000158.1:0-5259 GCA_046051915.1 Pseudomonadota bacterium | reverse complement strand
AGACAGGCGGCAACGCGAGAAAACCCGACGGCGGACCCCGTTCGCGGCAGGAAGAACCCTGTGCCCTCCCCCATCGCGTAGGCGCGTTCCGCCGCTTCGAGCCGCCGAGCGCGGTCGACCTTGGCTGGATCGAATCGGTCGATGACCAACCATCCACCACGCCCCAAGACCTGATGCGCAGCCGCCACATCGTCGAGCGCGACCTCCCGCCGCTCTCCCCCCCGCGTATCGAGAAGCCGGGTCCACCCCTGCGCCAGCAACGCCTCACGTCGCGACTCCGCGTCGCCGCGTGCGGGCAACGGTGCGACCCACCAACCGGGTCCCAAGCCGGCACCACCGAGCGCGGCGGCAACTTCCGGCGCCGAAGCGGCGCGGACGGGCGCATCGCAGGTCGGACAGTGGGGCACGCCGACGCGGGCGTACAACACCCGGAGGACGTCATGGATCTCGGTCACCGTGGCGACGGTCGACCGCGGGTTCGCCGACGCCGTCCCCTGCTCGACCGCGATCGCGGGCTGCACCCCCTCGAGACGGTCGAGCGGTGGGCGGTCGAGACGACCCAAGAAGCGCCGAGCATACGTCGACAAACTCTCGACGTAACGACGTTGCCCCTCCGCGAACACGGTACCGAACGCAAGACTCGTCTTCCCCGACCCCGACGGCCCTGTCACGACGGTGAGCTGCCCGTGCGGGAAGCGTGCATCGACGGACGCCAGGTTGTGCAACCGCGCGCCGTAGACCGCCAGCGCGTCGGGGCGCGCGCGCACCGCCTGTGCGGGGGGCGCCGCGACCCATCCGCCGATCGCGGGACCGGCGGCCGCAGCCAACGCGCGACCGGTTGGGGTGTCGAGCGTCGCGACGAACGCAGGCGATCCCTCGCCGACGATCCTCCCGCCGCCAGTCCCCCCCTCGGGCCCGAGGTCGACCACATGGTCGGCGAACCGAATCAGATCGATGTGGTGCTCCACCACGACCACGGTGTGGCCGGACGCCACCAAGCGGTCGAGCGCGACGAGGAGCTTATGAACGTCCTCGAAGTGCAGGCCCGTCGTCGGCTCATCGAGCAAGTACAACGTCTTTGCGCGTTGCACCCGGTGCAGCTCGGTCGCGAGCTTGACGCGCTGCGCCTCGCCACCGGACAGGGTCGTCGAGGGCTGGCCGAGGGTGACGTAGCCGAGGCCGACGTCGAGTAGCGTCTGCAAGATGCGGCGCAGCTTCGGAATGTGCTGAAAGCGGGTCGCCGCTTCCGCGATGGGCAGCCCGAGCACGTCGGCGATCGACAGGCCCTGGTAGCGGACCTCGAGCGTCTCGGCGGGGAACCGACGCCCCTCGCAGGCCTCACACGGCACCTCGACGTCAGGCAGAAACTGCATCTCGATCGTGCGGACCCCAGCACCCTCACACGCCTCGCAACGCCCGCCAGCGACGTTGAACGAGAACCTCGCCTTCGTCCAACCCCTCGCCCGGGCCTCCTCCGTCGAAGCGAACAGATCGCGCAGCAGGTCCATCGCGCCAGTGTACGTCGCCGGGTTCGACCGCGGGGTGCGGCCGATCGGACGTTGGCTGATCTCGACGACGTCCTGAAACGCGTCGGCGCCTGAGACCGCGTCGCATGACACCGGGGGCCCACCGGCACGCATCGACGCGAGGCTCGCCTGAAGGACCTCGAACAGCAGGGTGGACTTGCCAGAGCCGCTGACGCCCGTGAGGACGGAGAAGCGGCCGAGCGGAAGCCGAAGCGTGACGCCGTCGAGGTTGTGAAGGCGCGCGCGAGAGACGACCAGCCAATCCTCGGGCGGCGGCCGCGCGGGCGAGGCCGGGTAGGTCCGCTCGCCTCGCAGCCAGGCAAACGTCGGTGTGTCGGCGGACAACACGTCGGCCGGCGCGCCCGAGGCGAGGATCAAGCCCCCTTCGCTGCCCGCGCCGGGTCCGACATCGACGATCCAGTCGGCCGCGAGCAGCGTCTCCGCGTCGTGCTCGACGACGAGCACGGAGTTGCCGCGGTCGCGCAGCCGCCGGATCGCGTCGAGCAGGCGCTGGTTGTCGCGCGCATGCAAGCCGATGCTGGGCTCATCCAGGACGTACGTCACGCCTTGCAGGCCCGACCCCACCTGACCCGCGAGCCGGATGCGCTGCGCCTCACCGCCCGACAACGTCGCCGCCGACCGCGACAGGCCAAGGTAGCCGAGCCCGACGTCCAGGAGGAACCGTAGGCGCTCTCGGATCTCGGCCAACAGCAGCTCTCCGATCAGCAGCTCGTCGCCGACCAGGCGTACGTCGTCGAAGAAGGCGCGGGCACGCTCGACCGACCAAGAGGCCACGTCGGGAAGTCGAGGCCCGCGAAACACGACCGCGCGGGCGATCGGGTTGAGCCGGGTGCCACCGCACGCGGCGCACGGCGTCGAGGACCGCAGCGCCTCCAGGTGAGGCATCTTCGCGAACTTCCACACCTGCTCCAGCAGGGCGACCAACCCCGGCCAAGGCGCGATAGCGTCCTTCGCCGCGTGGAAGACGTGCCTCCCCGGTTGCCAGCGGACGGCGGGATCCCCTGCGAGGAGTTGCGCCCGCTGCTGGGACGACCAAGACGCCACAGGGGCCTTCGGATCGATCCCCACGCCCCGAAGCGCGCTCGCCCACGCCGCACGGTCGAGGCGGGAGAACGCGAGCTTGCCTTCCGCGTTGAACGGCACGAACGCGTCGATCGACGGACCATCACGCCGGAGGAAACGGTCAGGCTCGAACCGCTGCAACTCACCCAGGCCCTCGCACGCCGGACAGGCGCCTTGAGGGGCATTGAACGAGAACAATCGAGGCTCAAGCTCGGGGATCGACTGTTCGGGATGTCGCGGACACGCACGCGCAGCACTGAACGAAACGACCTCGTCCCCATCGAGGATCCGCAACGTGCCTCGACCGAGCGAGAGCGCGCGCTCCACGGCTTCCAGGAGCCGTGGGCCGTTCGCCACGTGGGCCACGAGCCGGTCCACCACGACCTCGATCGTGTGCTTGCGGTAGCGGTCGAAGGCGGGCGCCTCGTCGATCCGGACGATGTCCCCGTCGATGCGGGCACGAACCCAGCCCTCACGCGCGAGGGCCTCCAACTCCTTGCGGTACTCGCCCTTGCGCTCCTGCACCACCGGACCGAGGACGACCAACGTTCGGTCCACACGCGTCGCGAGGAGATCCTCCACGATCTGCCGCGGCCCGAGTTTGCTGATTGCGTGGTCGCACACCGGGCACCGCGGCTCGCCAAGGCGCGCGAACAACAGGCGAAGATGGTCGTGAATCTCTGTGACTGTGCCGACGGTGGAGCGGGGGTTGCGGTTCACCGTCTTTTGGTCGATCGAGACCGTGGGCGAGATGCCCTCCACCGCGTCAACCTCGGGACGCTCCATCTGTCCCAAAAACTGTCGTGCGTAGGCCGACAACGACTCCATGAAGCGCCGCTGGCCTTCCAAGTGGAGGGTATCGAACACGAGGGACGACTTCCCCGACCCACTCACGCCAGAGAACACCACGAGCGCGTGCCGCGGGACGCGGACGTCCACGCCACGAAGATTGTGGGTGCGCGCATTGCGCACCACGATGTGGGTCGGATCCGCCATCGAGCCCCCGCGGCGCGTAACGTGCGCCGCGGTCGGGTGGATCACGAAACCGCGTCAAGCCCCGTCGCAGGCGCCCGACGCGGTCAGGGTCATTTGGCCGCGAGGGCCGCGTCGATGCGCTTCTTGAACTCCTCGAAGGGGAGCGCGCCGGCGAGCATCTCGCCGTTGATGTAGAAGCCGGGCGTGCCACTCATGCCGACGCTCGCCCCGATCTTCAGATCGGCCGCCACCGCCTCCTTGGCCTTGGGCGCGGCCATGCAGGCCGCAAACTTCGCCGCATCGAGGCCCGCAACCTGGCCCGCGTAGGTCGTTAGGTTCGCCTCATCGAGCGCGCTTTGGTTGGCGAACAACAGGTCGTGGTACTCCCAGAACTTGCCCTGCTCGTTGGCGCACTCCGACGCCTCGGCGGCCCGTTGCGCCTTGTCATGGAAGCTGAGGGGGAAGTGCCGGTACTCCACCGAGACGTCGTTCGGGTAGGTCTCGACGATCTGCTTGACCGTATCCGCCGCCTTGGTGCAGTACGGGCACTGGAAGTCCGAGAACTCGACGATCTTGATCTTGGCGTTCGCAGGACCCTTGACCGGGGCGCCCGACCGGGCGGGCACATCGATCTTGAACGCCGGCAGGAACGTCTCGACCTTGGCGGCGGCCTTCAGGCCGTCGAGGAACGCACGAATCGCCTTGTTGCGCTCGCCCTTGGTCATCGCCGCCACGACCTGCTGACGCATGGACTCGAACGTGGAGCCCGGCGGCATGCGCTCCTTGTTCTGCTCGTAGAACGCGAGGATCGCCTCCTCCGATGGCGGCGTGATCTTGGCATCGACCTCCGCCTTGAACAGGTCGTCTTCGCTGAGGCCACGCTTGGCGGCCTCGGCCTTGACGAGCTTCTCGACGATGTACTGGTCGAGCGCCTGCTCCCGTGCCTGGGTGAGCTTGACGATCGCGTCGATGTCGCCGGCCTTCGAGATCGCCTCGAACTCGGCGCGGGTCACGTCGACGCCGTCGATCTTCGCCACCACGTCGGGGAGCGCCGGGATGGCGGTGCCGCCGGCGGCCGACGGCGTCGAAGCCGAGGTTCCACCCGTCGCCGGCGCACCCGCCGGCTGGTTCGCGCACGCTGCCACGAGGGCGAAGAGGCCAACGCCCCACGCAAGGTTCCGCATCGATGACTCCCCGCGCCGAAGGGCGCTGCGAAACGGTCACGTCAGGTGACCGAGGTCGCGGCTTCTACCCGATCGACGGCGTCGGGGCCAACGGTCGCCCGCCCGAGCCCCCGGGTGCTCAGCGGGCCTTGGGCGCTGTCGGTGTGGCGCCCTGGCCCTCACCCTCGCGCGGAATGGCCCGGATCTCCGCGATCTGCACCGTCGCCGCCTGGAAGTCCGTCGCCGTCATCGCGACCTCCGCGCCGACCTCAAACCGGATCTCGGGGGACCCTTCCGCCTGGGCGGCCAACAGCTCTTCAAAACCCGGCCGCGTCATCAGCTTCGGTCCCTCAGCCAACCCACGGACCTGTCCGACCTCGCTCGCCGCGTTCGCGGGCAGGCGGCCCTCGACGCGGAACTCGACCTGTTCGAGCTGGTGGCCCTTGCTGTCCTTGATCGCGGCGACGAGCACCAAATCGGTCATGTCGAAGCCCGACTCGTTCTGCACCAGG
>JBJONI010000157.1:0-2875 GCA_046051915.1 Pseudomonadota bacterium | reverse complement strand
CTCGGCGCCGCCGTCCGGGGCGTGGCGACGCACGACGAACGCGTACACGCCGGGCTCGTTGCGCTCCGCGCTGACGAGCAGGTTGACCGTACCGAGCGGATGGAGAGACCAAGCGCCCCGCATCTCCGACGAGGCGTACATCGTCAGGTAGAGCATCGCCTTGTCGGAGACGTCCGTGCTTCCGCCGCCGTCGACCACCACGCATCCCACACGCAGCTTGGTTCCATCTTTGGTGGTTTCGACCAGTGTCTTCTGCTGCTGCACGGCTGCGAGCGGTAGCGTGTCCGCCGTGACGTCGAGACCTGGGACGCTCGTGGGGGCAGCGTGCGCGGATGCCGCGAACAGCGCCGCGGTCATCACGCACCACAGCGGTTGCACCGTCGAGCTGTGGCAGTGGGCAGGTTGGGTAGACATGGTGGGCCCCCTAGAGCATGCGCGAGGAGGGTACCATGCGGCCCCGATCAAGACGCGAGGCGTGTCGCGTGGTCGGCCCGTAGCAGGTGCCGCGCGAGGCCGAGCAGCGTCGCGTCAGCGTGGGCGTGGCCCATCAACTGGACGCCGATTGGGAGGCCGTGGACGGTGCCCCAGGGAACGCTGATCGCGGGTTGACCGGTGAGGTTTGCGAGCGCCGTGAACGCGCCGAGAGGGCTCACGGCGTGGAACTGCTCCCGGGGAGCGAGGCCTTGGAACGCGCCGACCTTCGGTGTCAACGTTGCCAAGGTGGGCGTCAGCATCACGTCGAGGCCGGCCATGGCGTCCGCACCCGCTGCGAGGAACTTGCCGAGGAGGCGGTTCACATCCGCCTCGGCGTTGGCGAGACCTTGATCCCGCATCCAGCGGACGGTCGCCGTCAGGCGGTGGGGCGCGACGATCGGCAGTCGGGCGAACAGCCGTTGGTAGATCGGCAGGAAGTCATCGACCGTCCCCGCGGGACAAGGGCGCGTGATCACGTGATGGCCCGCGTCGGTCAACTGGGCTGCGACCTCGTCGACGGCCGCCACCAGCCGTCGGTCGAGCTCACCGAACGGGGCTTCGCGAACGACGCCGATGCGCAACTTCGGTGGGTCGACCTGCGCACGTGCGGCGTACTGCCCGCGGCCTGCCGGAGCGAGCACGTCGAGGAGGGTCGCCACGTCCGCGACCGTGCGTCCCATCGGGCCCACGGTCACGAGGCCGTCGCGGTCCCACATCGATGTGTCGTCGGGGACCACGCCCCGTGTCGGCTTGAGGCCGATCAGGCCGTTGAGCGCGGAGGGGATGCGGATCGAGCCGGCCCCGTCGGAGCCAGGCGCGATCGGCACGAGGCCCGCCGCGAGCGCTGCGCCTGCGCCGCCGCTGGAACCGCCGGCGGTGTAGGCGGGGTTCCAGGGGTTGCGCGTCGGCGCGTGGAGGTCCGGCTCGGTGATCGGCAGCAGACCGTAATCGGGCATCGTCGTCTTCCCGAGGAGGACGAACCCGCCGGCGCGTACGCGGCGCACGATCTGGTCGTCGATGGGGCTCCAGATGCCGCCAAGGGTGGCGCGAGATCCGAACTGTGTGCGGGTGAAGCGGATCAGATGCTGGTCCTTGATCGCCGTCGGGACCCCGTGGAACGGCCCGCGCAGCTTGCCACGCGCGCGTTCGCGGTCCGCCTCTTCCGCCTCACGCCGCGCCGTGCCTTCCAACACCTCGACGAAGGCCTTCAGCGTGCCATCGACCGCCGCGATGCGCGCGAGGCAGTGATCGACAAGCTCGGCGGACCGAAGCGTTCCGTCGCGGATCTCGCCGGCGAGCTCAAGCGCCGACCGGTCGAAGCGCGGGGCAGGTGCGTAGCGTGGTGCGAGCGGAACGAGCGGTTCGTGGGGCATCGGCGACTCCGGCGCGCCGTCGTAACGCCTCCGGCGCCTCGATGCGGGCGTGGAGATCGCGCTACGTCGTCGTCTCCGAGCGGGCGGGCGTCGGCTCCAGGTCGGTGAACCGATCGAGGCCGACCAACTTCGGGGCGAACTTCGCCGCTCCCGCAACGACGAGCAGCGAGCCGAACCCGCCGAGCGCTGCGGCGCGCACGGGACCGAACGCCTCCGCTGCCAGTCCGCTCTCGAGCTCGCCGAGCTCGTTGCTCGCGCCGATGAACACGAACTCCGCCGCCGAGACGCGCCCTCTCAGGGCATCGGGCGTTGCGAGCTGGACGATGTTCGTTCGGATGAACACGCTGATCTCGTCCGTCGCGCCCACCAGCGCGAGGCTGGCCATCGCCGCGATCAACTGGCCGGTCGGCCCGCCGGGGGCGTAGACGCTCAACGCGAACGCGATCGTCGCGAGGCCAAAGCCTGCGACAGACGCCAAAAGGGTGTGGCCGACGTCGCGCTGCAAGGGACGGTGGGCCAAGCGAAGCGCCATCAACGTCGCGCCGACGGCGGGCGATGCGCGCAGCAATCCGAGACCCCAGGGTCCCGTCTGCAACAGGTCGCGCGCGAAGATCGGGAGCAACGCGACCGCACCGCCAAACAACACCGCGAACAGGTCCAGCGTCGCGGCACCGAGCAGGATCGGGGTGTCGAAGATGAAGCGCATCCCGGCGGCGAGCTCGGCAAACCCGCCTTTGCGGACCTCGGCGGTCGCGGGCATCGAGGGGAGCGTGGTCCACGCGCCGGCAGCCACGACGAGCAGGGCGGTGGCGGTGGCGTACGTGCCAGCAGCACCGAACGCGGCGTACAGCAGGCCGCCGAGCGCGGGTCCGCTGAGCATCGCGATCGAGAACCCCGAACTCGTCAGTCCCGCGGCCACCGGCAATTCCTCGCGCGTCACCAGACGGGGGAGGGTTGCATGCGCGGCGGGGCCTGAGAAGGTCCGGCCCACGGCGACGATGACGAGGCAGGCGAACAGGGCGTCGCGG
>JBJONI010000156.1:0-4294 GCA_046051915.1 Pseudomonadota bacterium | reverse complement strand
TGCTGGACCCACCGCCGTCGAGCATCGCGGCGTCGTGACACCCGAGCGTCTGCATGAAGTCGGCGGTTTCGTTCCACGTCATGCCGCGAGACCATGACACGCGGCCTTGTACGACGACGAGCCACAGGTGCACCCCGTCGGGTTCGAGGCACAACGCCGAGCGGGGGTGCCGGTCGACGTCGTAGAACGAGCCGCCGCGGTGCTGGACGGCGCCTGCCCGCATCAGGGTGGCGTTGTTCGTGCCGATCGCGTTGAACAGCCGGCCCTGAGACCAGAACGGAGGCAGCGGATCGAAGTCGATGCTGCAGGCCTTGAAGACGTCACAGGCGAAGTAGGACCAACTCTCGACGTGCGGATGCCACATCTCGCCATCGCCGATCGACAGGCCCACCGTGTTCCAGGTGTCGGACCAGTCACCGTTGATCGCGATCAACGCGCCGACCTCGCGCGCGTAGGCGCCGGTGGTCTGGTGCCGCTCGTCCTCCTTCGTGGCGCGGACCGCGAGGTTGGGCAGGCTGAGGTCGGCGCGCACCGCGTAGACGACGTTGGGGTCCGCGGGGATCGTCCGCTCGAGCCGGTCGATGCCCGGACGCACGTTCGTCCACGTGTCGGTGGCGAGCGCGGTGAGCATCCCGAGCAGCAGCGTGAGCATGGCGACCTCTGGGGAGGGATCTTAGGGAGCGTCGTGGTGCGGAATCGCCGGAGGGCCGATGGCGGCGTCCAACGAGACGGTCTTGGTGACCGGAGTCGCGGGCTTTATCGGCTTCTACGCCGCCCGTCATGCGTTGGCTGCCGGGGCTCGCGTGCTGGGCGTCGACCACCTCGGTCCCGTCGCTGTGCTGCGCAATGTCGAGGACCTCGTCGCCGAGGGCATGACCTTTCGCCGGCTGGATGTGCGGGACACGACGGCGCTCAGCGCGTGGATGCGGACCGAGCGCGTGGACTGCGTGCTGCACCTTGCGGCCGAGTCCCACAACGACCGGGCGATCCTCGATCCGATGTCGTTCGTCTCGACCAACGTCGAGGGCACAGCGAGTGTCCTCGAAGCCGCGCGACACGCCGAGGTACGACGGGTGGTCGTCGTGAGTACGATCGAGGTCTACGGGTCGCAAGCGGACGGTGCTCCGGCCTTTCATGAAGGGTCTGCGATCGATGCGCGCACCCCTTACGCGGCGAGCAAGGGGGCAGCGGACGTCCTCACCCGTGCTTGGGCGCGCACGTACCCGGCGCTTGAGGTGGTCCTGACCCACGCTGCGAACAACCTCGGCCCGCGTCAGCTTCCAGAAAAGCTGATTCCCCGCGCGATCCTTGAAGTGCTCGCCGGTCGCCCGATCCCCCTGTACGGCGATGGACGCTACGCCCGCGACTGGTTGGCCGTCGAGGACCACGTGGACGGGTTGTGGCGCGCTGCCCATGCCCCTGTCGCCTCCGGGGAGGCCGCCGTGGTCGACTTCTCGGCGCGGGAAGTCTGGACCAACGAGGCGATCGCGCGGGGCATCTTGGCGCGGCTCGGACGGCCTGCGGAGGGCAACCTCGCTTGGGTGGCCGACCGCCCCAACCACGATCGCGTCTACGCCATCGACCCCGCCCACGCCGAGGCTTGGTTGGGGTGGCGCGCTCGCACGTCGATCGAGCAGGCCCTGGCCGCGACCGTGGATTGGTACGTGGCGAACGAGGCGTGGTGGCGTCCGTTGCTGGGGCGCGCGCTCGCCGTGGATTGGGCCGAGCGTCGCGTTCCGGGTCGCGGCTGATCGCCCGGGACCGTCGTGCGGGCGTTCGCCCGGGACCGTCGCGCGGGCGTTCGCCCGGGACCGTCGCGCGGGCGTTATGCGCGCCGGCGTCGAGGTGGTGATGTTCTCCGATGCGCGCGTGCTCGCGCCGATCCCCGAGCGCCCTGGGGCGTTCTCTGTGGACGTCAGCGCGGCTTGGTACCAAGGGCGCGGTGCGTACGGCGGGCTCGCCAACGTGTGGCTGCTCGACGCGATGACCACGGTCGTTCGCGCCGGTCGAACCCCGCGGACGCTGCACGTGCACTGCGCCGCGCCCATCGAGGCCGGCCGTGTCGAGGTCGTGGCCGAGCGGATGCGGGAGGGCGCTCGGGTCTCGCACGCCGCGGCCCGTGTCCTGCGCGATGGGGTGGTGCAGGCGTTCGGGACCGCGACGTTTGCCGCCGCGCGGGGGGGCGACGACGAGCCTTTGCCCGGACCTCCCCCGCCGGAGATGGACGATCGGGCGCCGCTCGCCGCCCTCCCCGCGCTGCCCGGGCTGCCCGCGTTCTCGCAGTTCGTCCGCTACGCCTTTGGCTGGGGTCAGCTCCCGTACACGGGGTCGAGCGTGCGCGAGATCGGGGGGCGCTGCCGTTTTGTCGGCGGTGCGCGTCCGGATGCGGGCATGCTCGCGGCATTGGCCGACGTGTGGCCGCCGGCGGAGCTCGCTGCGATGACGTCGGCCCGGGCGGCCGCGACGGTGGACATGACCCTTCGTTTTGCGGGCCGCTGGCCCGTTTACGGCGAGGAGGCGGTGTACCGCTACGCCGTGCGAGGCGGGGCGCGCGGGGACGGCTACGCGGGCGAGGTCGGTCACCTGTGGGGACCCGACGGCCAGCACCTGTTGACGGTGGAGCAGCTCGTTGCCGTCCTCTGACGCCAGGGTCCCACCGCCGGGACCACTCGCGCTGGTGGCGCCGTTGGTGGCCTACGCGGGCGCCGAGGCCGTCTGGGGGACGCGCGTCGCCGTCGCGGTGTCGATCGCGCTCGCGCTGGGGGAGGTCGCCGCCTCGCGGTGGCGGTTCGGCGCGGTGCCGCGGTCGCTGTGGGCGTCGGCGGGCTTGGTGGTCGTCCTCGGCGTGCCCTCGCTTTGGAACGACGACCCGTTCTGGGTGCGTTGGACGCCCGTGATCGGTGACGCGCTGTTTGCGTGCGGGCTCACGGTGGCGACGCTGCGCGGGGCGAGCCCGACGGAGGCCGTCCTCGTCGAGCAGCTCCCGGCGGCGGAGATCACGCCCGAGCTCAGGGCTTGGGCGAGGCGATTCGGCTGGCGGTTGGTCGTCGTCAGCGTTGTCCACGCGGTGTGGGCAGCGGCCTATGTCGACGCCGAGACCGCGACGTGGACGTTGGTCAGCGGGCCGGGACAATGGGCCCTGTTGGGGGCGTTGGTCGCTTGGGAGTGGGTGTCGGGCCGCGCGCGGACCGAGTCGCCCTAGGCGGGTCGGGTCTGGCTGCCTGTCCAATGTCGAAACACGGCGACGGCGACGGCGAGCAGGGCGGGTCCGAGGAAGACGCCGACGAAGCCGAACGCGAGCAAGCCGCCGAGGACCCCCGCGAGGACGAGGGCGAACGGAAGGCCGTTTCCTTGGCTGATCAGCAACGGCTTGACGATGTTGTCGATCGTCGAGATCACGAGCAACCCGTACAGGAACATGAACACCGCGGCGCCGGCTCGATCGACGCTCGCAAGCCAGACGGACGCCCCGATCCAGATCACGGGCGGGCCCGCGGGGATCAGGCTGAGCACCGCGGTGGCGAGCGACCAAACGAGCGCAAACGGGACGCCGAGCAGCCACAGGCCGATGAACGCGACCCCTCCCTGTGCGGCGGCCGTTCCGGCGATGCCGAGCACCACGCCTTGGAGCGTCGCGTGCACGACCCCGAGCAGCTCTTCGCTGAACTCGCCGACCAGACGTCGACCGCCAGCGCGGACCGCGGCGAGGAGGGCGTCTGCATCACGGTAGAGGAAGAACGAGATGAAGATGGCTGTCGCCGTTTCGACGATGCCGCGCCCGATCACTTTTCCGGCTTCGACGACGACCGCTTGCGCTGGGTCGAACACGGCGGCCGCGGCGCTCGCGAGGGCTTCACGGTCGGTCGTGAGCTCTTGCCACTTGATCGCGACCCAGTCCGCCGCGCCGGGGATCTCGGTGAGGAGCGTTGGGGGGGCGAACGAGCCGGCTTCGATGTCGGCGCGGACGTCCTTGATCCAGCCGGCCACGGTCCCTGCGGCTTCGCTCGCGAGGAGGATGGTGGGAAACAGGAGCAGGAACGCGAGCAGCGCGGTCATCAGGCTCGCGGCCAACGTCGGCCGCCCCCCGACGGCTGTGCGCAAGGCCCGGTACAGGGGCCATGTGCTCAGCACCACGATCAACGCCATCAACGACGCGGTCAGGAACGGCCGGAGGACGATCACACAGCCCAAGATCAGCAGGGCGAGCGACGCGGTACGCAGGATCCGCTCTTGGGGACGGGCGGTGCTCATGCGGCGCCTCCGGTGGCAGCATACGCTGCGCGCGGGGGTTGTC
>JBJONI010000155.1:0-7964 GCA_046051915.1 Pseudomonadota bacterium | reverse complement strand
TCACGATCAACCGGTGGCTGCCCGTCTTCAATCTGGCGCTGTCGACGCAGGCGGTCCCCAGGCTCTACGAAGTCGCGACCGCCGACCCCGACGCAGCGGACGCGGCCAACGCGCTCGGCCTGTACTTCGAGCGACGCGTCACCGGCGCCTTCACGACGACGTGGCCGTTCACGCCGCGCTCCAGCCTGTTCGCTGCCTACGACCTTTCGGATCGCAAGGCGCTGGGTGCGCTCGACCCACGCGCGGTGGCCGAGACGGTGCCGTTGCGAGGGCGGGTGGGACGCCTGAGCGTCGGGTACCGCTTCGCTTGGTCGCAGCCCACCGCCACGGCGATCAGCCCCGAGGACGCGCAGACGCTGTCGCTGGTCGCAGGCGTCACGGCCCCTTGGCTCGGCTCCGTGTCCATCGCGAGCGACGGGACGCGCGCCCCACTCACACAGGTGCAACTGAGCGCCGAAGCCCGGACCTACACCGTCCTCCCCAAGCTGCCGAACCACGTGTTCGCCTTCCGGGCCGCGGCCGGCGCCGCCCTCGACCTCCAAGGGAGCGCCTACCTCGGCAACTGGCAGCTCGGCGGCAACTTGGGCGACGGAGCGTTCTACGTCCGCCCGCCCGAGTACCGCATGTTGCGTGGCTACCCGTACGGAGCTGCGCGCGGCGACAACTACTGGCTCACGTCCGCGGAGTACCGCGCGCCGATCATCCGCATCGATCAGGGACTTGGGGCCCTACCGGTGTTCGTGCGGGTGCTCCACGCCGCGGTCTTCGTCGACGCCGGACATGCCTTCGATCAGGTCGATGGCATCGAAGAGGTGTTCGCACCGGCGCTCGTCGGCGTGGGCGCCGAACTCCGGCTCTCCTTCGTGGCTTGGTGGTCCTCCGCCCTCGATGTTCGCGTCGGCTACGCGACGGGCGTCACGCGACCGGACCTGGCGATCGGCCCTTCGGCCCCGGGGTCCCTCTGGCTCCAATGGGGGGGTGCGTTCTGAAGGTCGACCCACGCGCGATCGTGAGCGCGACCCTCGCCGTGCTGCTGACCACGCTCGGAAGCCTGCAGGACAACCCGTGGCCGATCGCCGGCGGCGTCGTGATCGCGGTGCTGTGGGTGCGGTCGCTGGGGACGGATCCCGCTCCCACGCCGCCGAACCCTTGAATCCGGCGCGCCGCCGTCGTAGAACAGCGCGTCCTGCGCGGAGGAACCCATGTTCGACCTGACGTGCCCGGCTTGCGGAACACCGGCCCCCGCCGGCGCCCGACGCTGCAAGGAGTGCTTCCACAGTTACGCGGACGCGAAGCCCAAGGCGTCGCTCGCGCAGCAGTTCCTGCCCGTTCTCACCGCGCTCGCGTTGTTTTCCATCGGGCTGGCAGGCACCGTCGCGTGGATGGTCGCCCAACCGGTCGACGAACGCAGCTTGGTGGACGCGAGCCAGCGCCAAATCCAGTGGGTCCGCACGTTCAAGGACGGACGCCTCGAGACGCGCTCCGTCGCCTTCGATGACATCCAAAAGATCACGTTGCACCAAGCGACCGGCGGCCAAAGCCGCATCGAGATCACCGACAAGGCGGGAGAAGCGCTCGTGATCGATGCGGCCGTCGGGAAGGGACTCGCGGCCCGTGCCAACGAGTACGCTCGCATGATCGGCAAACCGCTCGAGACGGTCGGCGACGCGCCGAAGCCCTGATGCGACGCTTCGCCGCACGCGCACGCGATCGGACGTCCCCGGCGCCACAGACGTGGACGCTGGCGCTCGACCTCGGCACGCATCACGTACGGGCCGCCACACACGCCGAAGGCGTCGTCCTCGATGCACGCCGCGACCTGGCGCTGCCTTTGCCCGACGCGAGCGACGGCGGGGACACGGCTTGGTCCACCACACCGGTCGACGTGCTCGACGCGATGCTCCGCGACATCGTGCGGCTGACCGATCCGCCGAGCCACTGGCGCGTGCTCGCAGCGTCCTCGATGGTCACGCCGCCCCCCGAGCGCGCGCAGATCGAGCGCCTGCTCCGGCGGTTGGGGGCCGAGGATGTCGAATGGGTTCCGGCCGTGCTGGCCGCCGCCGTCGGTGGGCAGCTGCCGGTGCTCGACGCGCACGCGAGCCTCGTCGTTCATGCGGGTCACCGCGCGACCGAGGTCGCGGTGATGTCCCGCGGCGGCTTCGTCGACCTGCGTACGCGCGCGATCGGCGGGGCCCACCTCGACGCGGCGCTCGCCCAATGGCTGCGACGCGATCACAAGCTGATCGTCGAGCCCGGAAGGGTCGAAGACCTGAGAATCCGCTGCGCCGACGTCCATCCGACCGCAGGAAACTCGTCGTGGGTCACCGGCTACGAGGTGTTCTCGGGCCTTCCGAGGGACGTCGAGGTCGATCACGCGCAGGTGTCTGTCGGCATCGCCGCATTGTGGGACGACATCCGCAACCTCGTCCTCGACGTCCTCCGCGACGCGAGCCCAGAGGCTTGTGCGGACCTCGTCGAGACGGGCGTTCTCTTGACCGGCGGACTGGCGCAAACCGAAGGGCTCGCCACCGACCTCGCGGACGCGACCGGACTGCCGTGTGTCGTGGCCGAGCAACCTGAGCGTGCCGTCGTCGAGGGCATCCGCGCGCTGATGGGCGTCGCGCTCCCCGATGCGATCCGCGCGTCTTGGGCCCTCGAACCGGAGTCTGCGTGACGACGGGCGACGGACGCCCGCTGGCCGAGCGCCTCCGACCCGAACGGCTCGTGGACGTGGTCGACCACGACCGCTGGATCGGCCCGCGCGGACGCCTCACGCTGGCCCTGCACAGCGGCCGGCTGCCGTCGATGGTGCTCCTCGGACCCCCAGGGGTCGGAAAGACCACCCTCGCGCGCGTCCTCGCCCGCGAGGCGGGACGCCCGTTCGTCGCCCTGCACGCCGCCGACGATGGCATCAAACGCCTACGCGAAGTGCTCGCTGCACAAGACCACCCCGTGCTGTTCTTGGACGAGGTCCACCGCTGGTCGAAGACGCAGCAGGACGCGCTCCTTGGGCCCGTGGAGCGCGGGGACCTGACGTTGCTGGCGGCCACGACGGAATCGGGTGCGCAAGCGTGCACGCCCGCCCTTCGGTCCCGCCTTCTGATGGTGCGTCTCGACGCGATCAGCGAAGCGGGCCTGACGACGCTGGCACACCGAGGCATCGAACGCCTAACGGCCGAGGGCTGGCCATCGATGCCAGAAGCCCTGATGCCGGCCTTGCGGCAAGCCGCCGCCGGCGACGCCCGCCGACTGCTGACCGTGCTCGAAGCGCTCACCACCATGTCGCAGGATGTGCGTGACGAAGCGGCTTGGCGCGAGGCGCTGGCCTCGTTGACGCGGGTCCAGCCCGTCGGGACCGCGAGCCCCCACGACCTGCTCAGCGCGTTCCACAAGTCCCTGCGGGGTTCGGAGCCACACGCCGCCGTCTATTGGCTCGCCCGTGCCGTTCAGGCCGGCATGGACCCCGGCGACCTCGCGCGACGGATGGTCGCGTTCGCATCGGAGGATGTCGGGAACGCCGACCCGCGCGCGCTCGGTGTCGCGACGGACGCGTATGCCGCCTGGATGCACCTCGGGTGGCCCGAAGCCCGCCTCGCCCTGAGCCAGGCCGCTCTCTGGCTCGCCGCCGCGCCGAAGAGTGACGCGACGTACCTCGCCTGGCAGGCCGCCGAAGCCCTCGCCGCCCGCACCGCGCACCTCGCCGTGCCCGACCACCTCCGCAGCGGGACGCGGTCGTACGACAACCCGCATCACGCGCCGTTTCGCCTACCGCGCCAGTCGCTGTGGCCGGCCTCGCTGCCATCGGCCGTGCTGTACCGTCCGACGGAGCACGGGGAGGAGAAGACGTTGCGTGCCCGTTTGGTCTGGTGGGACCAGCGACGTCCCCAAACGACCTCGCATGGGGTACCCTCTGAGGAGGAGGGTTAGGATGCCTACGTGGGTTCAAGCGACCATCCCGTTCCTCGTGGCGTGCGCGACACCGCCTCCTCCGTCGCTGCCCGACAAGCCGGCCGACACCGGACCCGCGACGAGCCCCGAGGAGACCGACGTCCTTTTTGACACCGCCGCGAGCCCGCCTGCCCTCGACCCCTTGCGCCTGCGCGTCCTCATCGCGCCCGACACGGTCGAGGATGGACAGCCCGTTCATCTCGAGCTCGCGCTCGACGGCGCCTCCGACCTCGCGACCGTGACCGTGGGTGTCCGGAGCGACCGAGACGGCGGCCTCCTCCCGTTCCAACTCGATCCCGCGCGCGGCGTGTTCGTTTGGGATGGGACGCTGTCGCCGGGTCAGCACACCCTCAATGTTCGCGCCAACGCCGACGATGGACGCGTAGCGACCCTCGACCTGTACGTCGGCATCTGCCAGTGGCCACCCCTCGAGTCGTTTGATGCCTCCGCGCCTCCGGTCGGTTGGACAGCCTACGGGGCGGCGTACCTCGAGCCAGCGGGATGGTTGGAGATCACCGGAAACACGTACAACCGTCGCGGCGCGTACTTCCGGACCGGCGCACGCGTCAATCCCGGTGACGTGCGCATCGTGTTCGACATCGCGACCGGCGGCGGCGACTCCCTCGGAAACTCGGGCGCGGATGGCTACGCGCTCAGCGTCGTCGACGTCCCCGACGTGCCCACACTCGAGGCCTGGATCAACAGCACGGCGGCGGGCGGATGCCTCGGCTACGGCTCGGTCCCACCGTGTTCCGGCGCGCCAGGCAACCCCGTCAACGCGTTCCACATCGAATTCGACACTTGGTACAACGGCGAATACGGCGACCAAAGCCAACAGAACCACATCGCCGTCGCCTTGGACGGTAACCCCACCAACCCGATCGCCTACCTCGCCGTCCCCAACCTCGAGGACCTCGTCTGGCGGACCGTGGAGGTCCGGACCGTCGGCCAAACCGTCGAGGTCTACGTCGACGGCCGGATCGCCATCCAGACCACGGTCCCCGGCTTTCAGTTTGATGGCGGATACATTGGCGTGAGCGGCTCGACCGGGTCCGCGACGAACGAACACCGGTTCGACAACCTCCGGGTCTACGACCGCTGCGTGGTGCCGTAGTCGACAGGACCTCGTTCGCGGGCGATGGTTCCGCATGGTGCTCTCCATCGCCGCACACCTGCTTGGCCTCCTGTCGACGCTCGCCCGCGCCGAAGAGGACCACCTGCACCTGCTGCCCGACGTGGCCTACACGCGCAGCGACATCGCGACGTGGGAAGTTCGCGACGGCGAGTCGGTATCGCCGACGACGTCGGTCTCGACAGAGGGCGTTCTCGGCGGGACGCGCGTCGCGTTGGTGGTCGAGGACGCCGCGCAGACAACCGCCGACGGGTGGCGCGTGCGCGGTGTCGGCTTGGACGGGACGCTGGGACCCTGGCGGCTCCTGCAGACGACGTGGCAGCTCTCCGAAGCCTCGATCGCGATCGTCGACCTCGATGGCGCTTGGCCGCAGGCGGAACTCCGCGTACCGACGGCCGAGCAACCCGACGTCCTCCGCTTTGAGCTGATCGCGCCTGCGTTCCCGGACGCGGGCGCCACAGCACGCGCCGCCGCTGCGGTCCCGCGACCGTGGCTCCGCCTGCGGTCCGACCTCGCCGCGCTCGGGGTCACATCCCGAGCCAGTTGGGGGGCGCGGCCGACGACGTGTACCGCTCCGGAGAACGACTGGTACCGCATGGCGATCCACCACACGGCCGGCGCCCAGACGTCGGGCGGCTCGGTGCGCGGGCAGGTGCAGTTCCTGCAGGCGTACGCGCAAGATAGTGGCGAATACTGCGATACCCCGTACCAGTTCTTGGTCGGCTACGACGGCTCGCTCTGGGAAGGGCGCGCCCTCGACTGGCTGAGCGGTGCGACGGGCGGCGGAAACAACGATGGCAACATCGCCGTTTCATTCATGGGCTGCTACCACACGCCCGCTTCCGCGTGCCCTGGCGGCGTCAGCCACGCCGTCCCAGTTGCCATGGTGGACGGTGGCCACAGGTTGGTCCAGCATCTCGTCGACACGGACAACATCCCGTCGGACAGCAACAGCATCCGTGGCCATCGTGACTGGCCCGGTAACGCCACCGCGTGCCCGGGCGACACGCTCTACCCCTACCTTCCGGAATTGCGCCTCCCGTACGAGACGTTCGGCGCGGTGTTGGTGGGCAACACCTTCACCGCCGATGGCACCGTCCGGCTGCAAACGGGGGCACAAGCTTGGGGAACCCTGAGCTTTTCCAACATCGGCGCGGCAACCTGGCAGCCGACGACGACACGCCTCGGTCTGCACCCCCACGACAGCAGCAGCCCCGTCGCCGACGCTTCGTGGTTCGCGCCGGGCCGGCCGGCGAGCGTCGCCGCAGCCACGGCGCCCGGTCAGGTGGGCACCTTCACCTTCGCGGTGACGGGATGGGCTCCCGGAACCTACGTCCTCGACATCGGATTGGTCGAAGAAGGACGCACATGGTTCGACGACGACCTCGGGCCGTGGCCCGGAGACGTCCCCCTCACGGTCGTCGTCGAAGACCCGCCCCCTCCCGAACAACCCGATACACCACCGCCTGACGACGAGCCGACGGGCGCCGACACGCCCCAGGACACGGACAACGCATCGGGACAGGCCCCTGCCGACGAGACGACGCCGTCCCCGACGCCCGGAACGCCACCTGCCCTCCCGATCCCGGTGGGCGGTTGTGGATGCGACACCCGCGGCCTGCCAGGCCTCATCCCGAGCGTCCCGCTCGCGTACTTGTTCACGCGCCGGCGCCGATGGGCAGCCTCAGACCCTCGTGTTAGCGCACGCCCCTTCTGAGGGAGTCGCCCATGTCGTCCACGTTCAAGACCTCTCGCCGCACTCTCCTTCGCGGCGCCGCGTCGGCGGGCGCCCTCAGCACCCTCCCCGGGGTTGCGGGATGCGATGTCGACGAGGACACCGCGATGCCTGGGGCGGACGTTCTCGAGCCCCACGCCTTTCTGCCTCCGACGGTTCACGACATCCAAGCCCCCGCCGTCGACACCACGTTGGGTCCCTACGACCTCACAGGCATGCCGTTCCGTCAAGACGACCCGACGTGGGGAAGCACGCTGATGTGGGACCGAGCGCTGGTGATCCGCGCCGCCACCGAGCTCAATGGGTTCTCCCCGATCCGAGCGGCCGGCCTGCTTCGCCGGTTTCCCGACGGGAACAACATCGCCAACGAAGGCTGCCAGCTGACGTGCTTCGCGATGATCCTCAAATTGCTCGACCCGAACGCGGACGCTGCCTTGTGGACACCCAAGCGGCTCAACAGCGCTGCGCAAGCCATGATGTACTACACCCTCTCGGGCCTCTCGATGACCACGCTCTACGGCGACGTGGTGAGCGACGTGACCCTTGGACGCGTCCAGTTGGCGATCAAGGAGGAATACCTCCCAGGTGTGCGCCAGTGGCCCCAGGTGTTCTGCAGCACTTCGCCGCTCGTCCGCGCTTACCGGCGCCTGCCCCTCTCGCAGCGCGCCGACATGCTTCTGATGCTCAAGACGGGGACGTACGACGACACCGTGGCCTCTCACTACGTGTTGCTGCACCCGCACGACGAGGGCGCCCCCGACGACGACAACGTGACCCTGCTCGACCCGGCGATGCCGTTCTCCGGCTCGCTGCCCTGGCGCTTGTCGGATTCAGCAGCGTGGATCACCGGCGACCCCGGTATCGGCCGGGCTTGGGAGCAACTCGGCATCGACGACACGCAGATCGGCGGCGTCTGGGTGTTTCTGCGCCTCCCCGAAACCCGAAGCCGCGCGGCCCTGGCGCCCCTGCTCGCGCTGTGGGCCGAGGAGCTCGGCGCGGTGGGCTGAACGCTACCGCCCCGCCTCCGGTCCGACCTTCGCGTAGACGTGACCTCGCCCGAGGTCCCTGTGGAGCGATTGCGGCGCCTGAACCGTTGGGCGCAAAAAGCGGAGAACCCCTGAGAGCATCGAAACGCTCATCAGGGGTTCA
>JBJONI010000154.1:0-3044 GCA_046051915.1 Pseudomonadota bacterium | reverse complement strand
ACGTCGGCCTGCTCTCGCTCGACGCCTACCGCAAGCGCCTCCTCGGCGGCGAGCTGTTCCGCAACGGTCTGACCAGCCGCGTGGGCATCTCGTTCTCGATCGACAAGCGAAACAACCGTGTGTTGCCGACGAAGGGCATCCTCGCCAACGCCGAGATCACGATGGCCGGCGGCTTCCGGCTCGATGAAGACCGCGTGCTGTCGATCCTGGGCGGCGACTTCAATTTCGTAGAGGCGAACCTGAACTTTCGCTGGTATCAGCCTGTGATTCCGAAGTCGGACATGCTGATCTTCCGGTTCAACACGACGCTCGGTCAGATCTGGTCGACCGACGGGCGCGTGGTGCCGTTCATCCATCGGTTCCGCGCGGGCGGGATCCAAAGCGTGCGCGGCTTCCAGTGGTTCAGCTTGGGCCCGTACCTGCGCAACATCACGAGTGACGATCCGACGCTCGGCGACAGCCGCATCAACGTCGGCGGCACATCGACGTGGATCAACAACATCGAGCTCGAGTCCCCGATCGTCAGGGCGGCTGGGATCTCGGCCGTCGTCTTCTTCGACGCAGGCAACGCCTTCGGGGATCCTTGGGGCAACGGCGGCATCGACCTGTTCGGGCTGCGGACATCCGCGGGCGCCGGGATCCGTTGGCGCTCGCCCATCGGGCCGCTTCGGTTCGAGCTCGGGTTCCCGCTGCGTCCACAAGAAGGCGAGAAGCGGTCGTTGTTCGACTTTACGATCGGTTCGTCGTTCTAGGGGTGGGGCGCGTCGTTGGGGTGGACGTCACCGGGAACAGCGGGATGACGTCGGCCTGGGACTCCTCCGTCGTCGCGTCGCCCTCGCGACGCGGCTTCTGTTTGAACGCGACGACGCGGCCGAGCTTACGTGACGGTTCGACGGAGGCCTCAAAGGTCCGCTCGGCCTCACAGCGAACGCAGCGCTCGTGGACGTGGATTCGCGGCGGGTCGGCTGGCAGGCGCGACACGGTGACCTGCAGCGCAACTTCGCCGCACGAGGCGCACCAACAGCGCCGGAACGCAGCGTCTTGGAGGGAGGCACCTGCCCACGTGCAGACCGGGCACGCGAGCGCGTCGTAGGCGTGGTCCTTGCCGGCCGCCGAAAGCACAAGCGGGGGGGCTTGGCAGACGGGGCAGGTGTCGTACATCACCACCCTGCCGTGGTGCCATCGCACGAGCGCGAAGCCGCCGAGGGCGACGACGGCCGCGCAGAGGGCGAGGACGGTTGTCATCCGAGCCAGTCCTCGATCGTCGCGCCCACCCCGACGCACGCCTCGATCGCGTCGACGTCGGTCGGCACGCCCGCCGAGAGGACGTCAGGGCCCGCAGTCGTCACATGGACGTCGTCCTCGATCCGGATCCCGCCGAAGCCCGACCAACGCTCGAGGACCGCGGGGTTGAGGAGATCGGCGAAGCGCTCGCGAAGCACGGCGTCTTGGAGGATCGCGGGAACCACGTAAAAGCCGGGCTCGATCGTGACCACCCAGCCGGCCTCCAGCGGCAGGTCGAGGCGGAGGTTGCGCGTCCCGAAGGGCTCGGGGCGGCGCTGGTTTGCAGGGTAGCTCGGGCGATCGCCGAAGTTCTCGAGGTCGTGCACGTCGAGGCCGAGGTGGTGCCCGACCCCATGTGGGAAGAACAGCGCGTGGGCGTGGCGCTCGAGCACCTCGTCGACGGAGCCACGCAGCAGGCCCTCGTCGACCAAGAACGTGGCAAGGACGCGGCACGACGCGTCGTGGACGTCGCGGTACGGAACCCCTGGCCGGCACAGCGCCAGCGATGCGCGCTGGGCCTCGAGCACCGCCTCGTACGCGGCGCGCTGCTGATCGCTGAACCGACCGTTGACGGGCCAGGTCCGCGTGATGTCTGCGCCGTAGCCGCTGGACCGAAGCTCGCCGCCGCCGTCGAGCAGCAGCAACGCCCCGTCGGTGAGGCGACCGCTGTGGTCGTGGCAATGCAGGATCTCGCCGCGCTGCGTGAGGATGACGCCGTAGCCAGGCGTCAACGCGCGCGCCTCGAGGTAGGCCGTGAAGGCGGCGGCGAGGGCCGCTTCCGTGCGTCCCGGCTTCGTCAACGCCATCGTCCAGCGATGGGCCTCGGCCGAGACCTCGGCCGCACGGCGCATTTGGGCGATCTCCCACGCATCCTTCGTGCGTCGTGCGGCGATGAGCGCCTCGACCAACGCGTCATCGCCGTGGTCGACGCCGTACCGGAGCGATTGACCGGTGATCGACGCGAGCAGGGCGTTGACGGCGGCGTCGGGCGACGCGATCGTCGCGGGACGCAGCGGCGCGAGCCGGTGGAGGGCTTCGAGATCGAAGGGACGGACCTCGTCGACGCCGCACGCTTCGGCGATGGCGTCGGCGTCCGCACTTGGGCCATGCCACAGGGCGTCCTCGGCATCGGGCAACGGGGCGTAGAGAATGGCGCGCCCATCGTGCAGCAACAACGCCGCGTCCGGCCCAGCGTAACCGGAGAGGTACCACAGGGAGCTGTCTTGCCGGAATGGCAACGCGTTCATCGGCAAGTTGCGGGCGCGGTTTCGGGGCCCGACCAGAAGGATGGGCGCGCCGACCGCCGCGGCGACGCGCTCCCGGCGCGCGCGCAGCAGGGGAACAGGGAGGGAAGCAGTCGCCATCAGCGTCTCCGAACCCTAGCGTAGCGCATCGCGCCTCGTCGCGTCGCACGCGTCACGTGAAACGGCGTCACGGGGGGCGACGCCGCTACCGCACGGCTTCCCCGCGCCACTGAACCTCGTCGTGGCCGAACCCGGAGGCGACCTGGAACTCGAGCACGCCCGGCGTCGGAGTGAGTCGTTCGAACCTTGCGATCCACAGGTCGTTCCAGATGTTCTTGTGCGCGTAGATCATCTCGTGCAGCGCATGAACATCCCGGACCCGGTACACCGTGACCAGCGGCTGCGGCACACCGTCCGCCTCCAGGCGAACGCGCCACACGTCGTCGGTATCGCCGAACTCCGTGCGCGTCTCCACATCGGATTCCGCGGTGAACACGACCTCATGGTACGCCTCAC
>JBJONI010000153.1:0-3139 GCA_046051915.1 Pseudomonadota bacterium | reverse complement strand
CGGCTGGGGGCGCTGGGTCGCTACGAGGTCGATGTCGTGGTGGAAGATGCAGACAGTGCCGCGATCCTCGGGTTTCGGTTCGAGGCGGTCTGAGATCCCTGCACGGCTCCGAACCGCTTCGGCTCCGCTCCGGGACCGCTGCCGCGGCGTGGCGTGCCGGGGGCGCCGAGGCGTGTTCTATGGCGGCCGGGGGTGCTGAGATGCTGCAGGTCTCGTCGCGTGCGATGGCGATGCAGGAAAGCGCGATTCGGAAGCTCGACCTGTTGGTCGCGGCGCAGCACGACGTCTCCTTCGTTCGCCTGAACATCGGACAGCCGGACGTCCCGACGCCCCGTCCGATGCTGGAGGCGGTGCGGGCTTGGTCGGCCCCGGTCATGGCGTACGGCCCTGCGTCGGGCACGCGCGCGTGCCGTGCGGCGGCTGCGGCGTACATGGCCCCGTGGGCCCCCGACCTGACATGGGAGCACGCCATCGTCACGACGGGCGGCAGCGAGGCCTTGTTGTTCGCGTTTACCGTCGTCGGCGATCCGGGAGACGAGATCCTTGTCCCCGAGCCGTACTACACGAACTACAACGGTTTCGCGACCACAGCCGGCATGACCGTGCGCCCGATCCCGACCCGCCTGGAAGACGGGTTCGCGATCCCGGAGGACGCGGTCCTCGACGCCCTGAGGACACCGCGGACGCGGGCGATCTGCTTTAGCAACCCGGGCAACCCCACCGGCGCGATCTACGACCGCGCGGCCCTGGAGCGCGTCCTGGCTTGGGCCCAGCGGCATGGGTTGTTCGTCATCGCCGATGAGGTGTATCGTCGCATCTGGTTTGACCGCCCGCCGGTCTCAGCGTTGGCGTTGCAAGGCGGCGACGACGCCGTGATCGTGGTCGACAGCCTGTCGAAGACATGGTCGGCGTGTGGCGCCCGTGTGGGCTTCTTGTTCAGCCGCAACGCCGAGGTGTTGGAGCGCGTCGAACGTCTCGGGCAAGCGCGCCTTGGGCCACAGCCCCTCGCCCAAGCGGTCGCGGAGGCCGCCTTCGCGCTCCCGGAGGCCTATTACGAGGAAGTGCGGTCGTTGTACGCCGAGCGTGTCGGCGCGATGATGGATGCCCTCTCGGAGGTTCCGGGCGTCGTTGCGCCGCGCCCCGCCGGTGCCTTCTACGCGATGGCGGAGCTGCCGGTGGCGAACGCCGAGCACTTTGCGCGCTGGTTGGTCACGGACTTCCGGGACGCCGGAGAGAGCGTCGTTGTCGCCCCGGGGCCGGGGTTTTACGCGGACCCGTCGCGCGGCACCTCGCAGATCCGCCTCGCGGCGGTGCTGGCGCCGGAGCGGCTGCGGCGCGGCGTCGCGCTGATGGCCAAGGGTCTCGCGGCGTACCCGGGCCCGCGCGCCTAGGCGTTGGGCCTGCCGGCCTCCTCGGGCAGCAGCCACGCCGCGAGGGCCTCGCGGAGCGCGTCGACGCGGACGGGTTTTGCGATGTGCCCATTCATCCCTGCGTCGAGGCAGGCCCGGCGGTCGTCGGCGAGCGCGGAGGCGGTCAGCGCGAGGATCGGGAGCGTCTGGCCGGCCTCGCGGATGCGTCGTGTCGCTTCGAAGCCGTCGCAAACCGGCATCCGGCAGTCCATCAGAACGAGCTGGAACTGGCCGGTTTGAACGGCCTGAACCGCCTGGTCGCCGTCGTCGACCAGCACGACGTCGAGGCCCATGCGCTCGAGCAGCGTGCGCGCGACGGTCTGGTTGACGGGGTTGTCCTCGGCCACCAGCACGCGGCCGCGGAAGCGATCGGGGGCGTCGGCGGCCGGGGCCGAGACGGCGATCGGGCGCGCCACGGCTTCGGCCGGCAAGCTCAGCGTCATCGTGGTCCCGGCGCCCGGCCGCGAGCGGATCGAGAGCCTGCCGCCGAGGAGCTCGGCGAGCCGGCGGCTGATCGCGAGACCGAGGCCCGTGCCGCCGTAGCGCCGCGTCGTGCTGCTGTCCGCCTGAACGAACGGCTGAAAGACACGCTCAATGGTCGCCTCGTCCATGCCGATGCCGGTGTCGCGCACCTGGTAGTGGAGCCAGCCGGAGGCCTCCCACGACACGGTGACGCTCACGGAGCCCGCCTCGGTGAACTTGACGGCGTTGCCGACGATGTTGAGCAGGATCTGGCGGGTCAGCGTCGCGTCGAGGGTGACGGCCTCGGGGACATCGGGGAGCGCGTGGGTGGTGAGCGTCAGCTGGCGCTCACGGGCCCGCGGCGTCAGCATGCGCACGACCTCGTCCGCGGGGAGCACCGGGACGGTGGCGAGGCGCTCCACGGTCATGCGGCCGGCTTCGAGCTTGCTAAAATCGAGGATGTCGTTGAGCAGAGAGAGCAGCGACTCCGCGCAGATCTGTTGCGTCTTGAGGTGGCCCCGCTGCTCGGGCAGCAGAGGCGTCGCCTGCAGGATCTGAATCAGGCCGATGATGCCGTTCAGGGGCGTTCGGATCTCGTGGCTCATCGTCGCGAGGAAGTCGGATTTGGCGCGGTTCCCAGCCTCTGCGGCGTCGCGCGCGCGCCGGAGCTCGTCTTCGACGCGCTTTCGCTGGGTGAGGTCACGCAGCGTGACGAGCGTCCGTTGGCGTGTCCCGATGCGGACGCTCGAGAAGGTCACCTCGACGGGCACCGCGCCGCTGCGGCGGTTCTGAACCTGCCATTCGAATCGGTAGACCCCCTCGCGCTGCGCACGTTCGATGCGCAGGCGCATCGCCTCGCGCACGCGCTCCGCGGTGGACTCCGCCGGCGCGAGATCGAAGTCGGACAGCGTGCGGTGCGTCAACGCCTCTTGCCGTTCGAGGCCGAGGAGTTGCCGTGCGGCCGGGTTGGCGTCCTCGATGGCATCCTGATCGAGCAGCAGCTGCGCGTCCGCCGATTGCTCGAACAGAACGCGGAACCGATCCTCCGCCGCGGCACGTTCGGTGATGTCGTAGATCAGCCACATGTCGCCGGCGTCGGCGGCCGCGCCGAGCATCTCGAAGACGCGCATCCCGCCGTCCGACCACGGGAGGGAGAGCCGTCGGACGACGTGGCGACGACCGCGCCGGCTCTCGGGGTCCTCGCGCAGCGCGCTGGGCAGTCCGAACACGTCGGAATCCGCCTTGAGGCCCACGACGCCGAGCAACTC
>JBJONI010000152.1:0-8391 GCA_046051915.1 Pseudomonadota bacterium | reverse complement strand
CCGAGTTCCTCGCCAGCCTGGATGAGATCCTGACCCCGGAGGGCTCGCGCCTCCGCGTCGTCGTGCAAACCGCCGACGACCAGCCTTGCGCGAACAGCAAGCTCGAGGTCACGCCGACGTTCAAAGGACGCCTCGTCCGGCTCGACATCGGAGCCGTGTTCCTCCCCGGCGGCGACTGTTTGGCCAGCCCTGGACCGGCGAGCCTCGTCTACGACCTGCCGACCGACGCCAAGGGGCTCTACGATCTCGCCCTGCGCAGCAAGAAGCGGGAGGACTGGTTCCAACTCCAGGTGCGTGATGACCGCGTGGAGATCCTGCCTCACCTCGTGACGTTCGTGCAATGGACGGGTCCGACCGCCGCCTGGCGCGTCCGACCGGGGAGCATGGCGATCACCTGCCTCGACCGCCTCCACGAGCCGATGTGCGTTCGTCGCGCCGCCGCCGGCCTACCGACCTGTCGGGACGTCCTCGGGGATGCGCGGATCGCGGAGGCCCCGGCGATGACCGAGCGGACCTTGACGTCGGCGTGGTTTGCGGCCGACCCCGATGCGGTTCGGATCTCGCCCGACGAGGGACTTGCCGCGTACAAGCCTCTGTTCACCTCCACATGGGCCGACGGGTCGGGGTGCCTGGATCTGACCGTCCACGCTTGGACCGGCGAGGTGTGGCGCAACGACGGCTAAGGAAAATGAGCGGGACGGTGTAAGTCGGGCACCGCGTCGTCCGTTGCAGGGCCGAACCCACGACGGAGGTCCTGATGCGCCGCTCCCTTCTCCCCCTCACCTTGGTCACCGCGCTCGCCTGTGAAGCGATGGGGCAGCCCTCCGACGCCGCCCCCGCGGGGACCGCCGCGGCGCCTGTCGGCCCGCCGATCGCGGCGCTGCGGCCAGCGGACGGCGTGCGTTCGCTGCCCGCCGATGCCCTGCAGCTCGACCTCGGCTGCTTCAACGCGAGCCACGACGACGCGATGCCCCGACGCATGGCGTACCCAAGCGGCTACGGACGAGGTGGCGCAGCACCGATGGCGGCTCCCCCCGCGATGCCGACACCGGCCGCGGCCCCTTCCGGACTTGGTGCTGGGACCGTGGCGAGCCGGGGCGCGGCGCTGGGCGGGGCGCTCGTCGGAGCCGGCGACGCCCCGATGGCAGATGCCGCCTCCGCGCCGGCGGAAGCGGCCGCGCAGGCCACCACGTCGACCGTCGCCGCCGCCTCGAAGACAGCCGCCGAGGCTCCGCGCTCGGAGAAGCCGACGGAGGCCAAGGAGGTCCGCGAGCAGGAGGAGGGCCGCGGGTGGGGCCCACCCACCGAGACGATGTCCCGCGCGCGCCCGGCGTACGACTGGGGCGGCGTGGTGCACCTCAGCAACGATGACGCGTCGAGTCTCGCGAGCGCGCAGCGGCTGCTGTGGGCGCTGGAGCACGGTGCGTCGGTGCAAGCGTCCCAAATCCGTCCGCACGAGCTGCTCAATTTCTACAGCTTTGATGCGCCAGCGCCAGCGCCAGGCGCGATGTTCGGGGTCGGTGCTTCGGCAACCCAGACCGGCTCGGACACCCTTCAGCTCGCGCTCACGGTCCAAGCCGCTGCCCCCGCGCGCGCCCCGATGGACCTCACGGTGCTCGTCGACCGCTCCGGTTCGATGTCGGCGGAGGGACGGATGGACTACACGCGCCGGGCGCTGCAAAAGCTGCAGGGCCAGCTCCAGCACGGGGATCGTTTCGACCTCGTGCTGTTCGATGATGCGGTCTGTACGCCCGTGAAGAACTTCGTCGTCGGGCGCGACGACCCGTCGCGCCTCGACGAGGTGTTCCGTCGGATGCAGCCGCGAGGCTCCACCGACCTCGACCTCGGTTTGCGCGAGGCGTACAAGGTCGCGACCAGCCACGTGGCGCTCCCCGGCCGCGCCGGACGCGTCATGGTGTTCACCGACGCCATCCTCAACACCGGCGAGGTGGATCCCGCGACGGTCTCCGAGATCGGACGCGCCCTCGACGCGCGCGACCTGCGGCTCACCGGGGTGGGCGTCGGGTCAGACTTCCGCGATGACGTCCTCGACCAACTCACCGAGAAGGGGAAGGGCGCCTACGTGTTCCTTGGATCGGAGCGCGTGGTCGACCGGATGTTCGGCGCGGGCTTCGCCGGGCTCGTCCAAACCGTCGCCGAAGATGTACGGTTCGCGCTCGACCTCCCGGACAGCCTCGGCATGAAGCGGTTCTACGGCGAGGAGTCCAGCAGCGACCCCACCCTCGTCAAGGAGGTCAACGTCGAGGCGGGCACGCATCAGGTGTTCTTCCAGGACCTCGCGGTGCAGGCCGGGCTCCTGCGGCCGTCGGACGAGGTCGCGTTCACCATGAGCTGGCGCGATCCCGTTGATGGGACCGCCCACCGCCAAGTCCATCGCTTCACCATCGGTGCTGCGCTCGCCAGCGACCCGCACGACGTCCACAAGGCCGCAGCCCTGATGGCCTGGTCCGACGTGTTGTTGGAGGCCTCGATGGGCGCGTCCGCCTGCGGAGCCCCGTTGGCCCGCTTCCAACACGCCTGGGGCCAACTCGGGGACGACGCCGAGATCGCGAACGCCGCGGGGCACCTTGCCCGTTGGTGCGGCGCACCGCAGCCGGTGCGGCCCCAACCGGTTGAGGTGGCCCGTGGCACGACGCGGGTCAAGATCGACAGCGACGTGGTGGTCGACGCCGCCGACGTCCGCTGCCCGGGGTTCAGCCGCTCTTGGTCGCTCGGGGCCGCAGACCGGATGCTCGAAGCGGCCGTCCCCGGTGGCGCCTGCGAAGTCACCCTTCACGGCAATGTCCCGATGACGGCGGCGATCCAGCTCTCCCCGGTGGGGACCGAGGTGCGCTGCGTGGTGCGCGGCGGTCGCATCGCCTGCACCTGACCGCCCTGGTTCGTCTCCGGCCCGCGACGCTGCGAAGCGCGGCGGGCCTTTGCGCGTTCAGTCGTCGGTTGGGTCGAGCGGGTTGGACCCGCGCACAACCTCGGCGCCATCGGCGACGCCACCCCAATCGGAGTCGGCGTGCCGTGGGTTCGTACCCACCGCGAGCTCCTCCGCGTCGTTGAGGCCATCCCCGTCGGTGTCCGCGAGCAACGGCTCCGTCGCAAAGCCGTGGACCTCGTCGCCGTCGGTCAGGCCGTCGCCGTCCGTATCGGCGTCGAGGGGATCGGTGCCGTACACGCCATCCTCCTCCCCGTCCCCGAGGCCGTCGCCATCGGTGTCGGCGAGGATCGGCGACGTCCCTACACGGCCGACTTCGTCACCGTCGTTGAGCCCGTCACCGTCGGTGTCCGCCGACAGGGGGTCGGTTCCAAACACGTTGACCTCCTCCCCGTCGTCGAGACCGTCACCGTCGGTGTCCGCCTCCACAGGGTCGGTCCGGTAGATCAACAGCTCCGCGCCGTCGCCGAGACCGTCGTCGTCGGTGTCGAATTCATCGGCGCGCACGGGGTGTTCGCACTCGAACTCACCGCTGAGGCCGTCGCCGTCGACGTCGCCACACCCACAGATGTCGTTGCCCGAGGTGCACGGGCGGACGCTGAAGCGGTTGAGGGGATCGGTGCCCGAGACCTCGATCTCGATGAAGTCCGACCGGCCATCTCCATCGGTGTCGGGATTGGTCGGGTTCGTGGGACGGAAGCGGTCGATCTCGTCGCCGTCCTGCAACCCGTCGCCGTCCGTGTCGTTGGACAACGGGTTGGTGACCCAGCCTGTCGTGCCAAGGACCTCGTCGCCGTCATCGATGTCATCGCCGTCGGTGTCGGCGTCGAGCGGGTCGCTTCCCACCACCAGGACCTCGTTGCCGTCGGTCAGGCCGTCCCCGTCGCTGTCTGGATCGAGCGGATCGGTCCCGATCACCAGGAGTTCAAGCCCGTCGGGGAGACCATCACCGTCGGTGTCCGGCTGGGTCGGATCGGTGCCAAGGGCGAGCTCTTCGGCGTCGAGGAGACCATCGCCATCCGTGTCTGGCAGGTTGGGATCGGTGCCGAGCACGTCGACTTCATCGCCATCGCCAAGGCCGTCGCCGTCGGTATCCGGGTCACGAGGGTCCGTGTCGAAGACGTACACCTCGTCGCCGTCGGTCAGACCGTCCCCATCGCTGTCGGGGTTGTTCGGATCGGTCCCGATCGCGACCTCCACCACGTCCGGCAGACCGTCTCCGTCGAGGTCTTCACACCCGTCGGGGATGCCGTCGCCATCGGTGTCGATCGCGTCATCGGCGCCTGGGCAGATGTCGCACGCGTCGGGCACGCCGTCGGCGTCCGCGTCGCGGCGGTCGTCGCCCGAGGGACACACGTCGCACGCATCCGGGACGGTGTCCGCGTCGGCGTCCAGACGATCGTCGCCGAACGCGCAGGCGTCACAGCCGTCGGGCACGCCATCGCCGTCGGAGTCGAACGCGTCGTTGAACAGCGGACACGCGTCACAGGCATCCGGTACGCCATCCCCGTCGGCGTCGACCCCATTCGGGCCCGTGGGGCAGATGTCGCAAGCATCCGGGATGCCGTCCGCGTCGGCATCCAGGCGGTCGTCGCCCGCCGGGCAGATGTCACAGGCGTCCGCGGTGCCGTCCGCGTCGGTATCGAGGCGATCGTCACCCAATGGGCACGCATCGCAGCCATCGGGCACGCCGTCCCCGTCGGTGTCGAACGCATTGTTGAAGCCCGGGCAGGTATCGCAAGCATCCGGCACACCATCGCGATCGGCGTCGGCGCCGTTCGGACCGGTCGGGCAGATGTCGCAAGCATCGGCGATCCCATCGCGATCGGTGTCGACGCGGTCATCGCCAGCGGGACACACGTCGCAAGCATCGGCGACGCCGTCGCCGTCACCATCCGCGCGATCGTCGCCGAGCGGGCACACGTCGCACCCATCCGGGACACCGTCGCCGTCGGTGTCGAAAGCGTCGTTGAATCCGGCGCACGCGTCGCAGGCATCGGGGATGCCGTCCCTGTCCGCGTCGACGTTGTTCGGACCCGTGGGGCAAACGTCACAAGCGTCCGCGATCCCGTCCCCGTCGGCGTCGAGGCGATCGTCGCCCGCGAGGCAGAGGTCACAGGCGTCGGGGATACCGTCACCGTCCCCATCCAAGCGGTCATCGCCGCGAGGGCAGGCGTCACAACCGTCCGGAACGCTGTCGCGGTCCGAATCGAACGTGTCGTTGAAGAACGGACAGACGTCACAGGCGTCTGCGACCCCGTCGCCGTCGGCGTCGGGAGCTCCGGGACCGCACAGCGCGCCCGTTCCCGTATCGACGGGCGTGTCCACCGGCGTATCGACGGGCGTGTCCACAGCGGTGTCCACCGGCGTGTCGGTGGGCGTGTCCACCGGCGTGTCGGTGGGCGTGTCTTGCGCCGAGTCGCCGGCCGAGTCGCCGGCCGTGTCGGTCGCGCCCGGATCCGTGTCCGTCGCGGAGTCCAGCGGAGACGAGTCACCGGTCCCGTCGGTGTCGGTCGACGAGTCGATCACGGTCGGCGTGTCGACGGGGGTGTCCGTCGGGGTGTCTGTTGGGTCGGGCGTCGTGTCCTCGGGACGCGTGTCGTCGAGGAACGTGTCGTCCACGCTATCGGGGATCTTGCCCCGACAGGCGCCGGCGAGGAGCGCCAGCGTCATCCACCGCATCGCTGCGTTCATGGAAACCTCCGTGCACGCCAACAAAGCGGAGCCCGTGGCGACCCGCAACCTGATGGCGCATTTGGCACCATGCGCCACGCAAGTCCGCCTGCTTGACATCCCTCCCAACCAAACGCACAAGGGTGCATGCGCGTCGCTTGGCTCTGCCTGTTGCCGATGTTCGCGGCCGGCTGGCCGACCCTCGACACCCCGATGCCGACGGGGCGGGACGGGCAGGCCGACACCGCGTTGTTCGTCGGTCTCGAACGGTACCGGAGCCTGACGCCCAACCGCGGGGGACGCGCGGACGCCGACCGCGCCACCGCTTGGGCCACCCAAGGGGCAGGCATCCCGGGCGCGCGCGTCCGGACGCTCCACGACCCAAGCTGTGGCGAGGTCCGTGAAGCCCTCGATGTGCTCGTCGCGCAAGCCAGCCCTTCGGGGACCCTGTGGGTCGGATGGTCTGGGTACGCCGTCCCGATGCCCGACGGGGATCTTGGTCTGCTTTGCGTCGATGCGCCGGCCGATCCCGAAGCGCTCGGGCGTACCGTTTGGCCCCTGTCGGAGTTGCAGCGCCGCCTAGCGGCCTCGCCGAACAAGCGCGTCGTCCTGTGGCTCGATGTCGATCCGGGTGCCGCCGATCGCCAAGGGGAAGCGCTGTTCCTCGAGCCCGTACCGCCCCTGGCCCCGCTCGCACCGGCCCCACCGAGCGTGTTGCGTTGGGTGCCCAGCACGACACCGTTCGGGGAGCACACCCTGCTTGGCCAAGGCCTGCTGTCCTACGCGATGCTCGCGGGCCTCCGGGGCTGGGCCGACGTCGACCTCGACGGGATGGTCACCATCGGCGAACTTGCCGACTTCGTCCCCCACCTGTTGCGGCGGTCGGGTCGGACCGACGCACGGGTCGACACCCCGTCGCCCGGGGACGACCGTCCCCTGCTGATGCCGGTCACAGCGTCCCTTCCTGACCTCAGCACCGCGCGCCCGTTGCGACCCCCGATGGCCGATCTCGACGACCGGTTTCAGCAAACCGAGGATCGCGCCCTCCAGCTTCAGCAGCAAGCCGAAGCGGTCCGGTCGCAAGTGCAGGCCGCGGCCGACGCCGACTGGGCACGAACGCTCGCCCGGGCCGCGACGAGCCCGGAGGAGGCAAGCCTCGCCTACCGCCTGTTTCTCGATCGGTATGCGTCCCGCACGTACGTCCTCGACGGCGGAGAGGTCACGATCACCGCCGACCAAGTGCCCGAGGCGCGCGCGCGTCTCGCCCGAGGAGGCGTCTCCTACCGCCCGATCGAGACGATGCGACTGGCGCCCGGCGAAGCCAGGTTCGGCCGTGACCCTGCGCTGGACACGCTGCCCTTTCGGACGACCAGGCCGACCCTCGTCGGCGTTCGTGAGGTGACCCGAGCGGAGTGGATCGAGGTCATGGGGAGTGCACCGGGCGCCGCAAGCCCGCCGAGCGACCCCGTCACCGGGATGTCGTGGTACGACGCCGTCGCCTTCGCGAACGAGCGGAGCCGCATCGACGGCCTACAAGCCGCCTACGCCGTTCACGGGCGCCGCGTCCTTCCCGTCGTCGACGCAGACGGCTGGCGCCTGCCGACCGAGGCCGAATGGTGGGTGTACGTCGAAGGCCTCACGCTCTCCGACCCCTGCGCACAGGCCAACCTCGCCGACCTGTCCGCCGCCGACGAGGACACGCCCCTCGAAGGGGGCGGCTGCGACGACGATGCACCGGACCTCACACGCGGCGGCCGCTACGCCTCCCATCGCGGCCTGTTCGACCTTGTCGGGAACGTCGCGGAGTGGACGTGGGACCCTTGGTCGCCGCTTGCACCCGCGACGCGACTGGATCCGGTCGCCGAGCGCCCTGACCCGAGGCGCGTGGTGGTCGGCGGCAGTTGGCGCACATCCCCTGCGGCGACGTGGCGGCGGCGCGGCGTCGACGCGCTGGACGGGGCGGCGGATGTCGGGTTGCGACTCGTCCGCAGCGCGCCGACAAGCTCGTGGGAGGTTCGCCCCGACGAGGGGCTCGATCCCGAAGTCGACGAAGCCGACGAGGACGCCCCATGACCGGCGCCATCCGACCCACCGACCAAGGGTGCACCATCGTTGTCCGGCTGCAACCGGGCGCCAAGCGAAGCGCTGTCGTGCGCCTCGACGTCGACGCCGTCCGGATTCAAGTGACCGCGCGGCCCGTCGAGGGGGCGGCGAACGAGGCGCTGCTCCGCTTCCTCGCCAAGGACGTCCTCGGACTCAGCCTGAGCGACGTCGCCTTGGTCCGCGGCCAGACGCATCGCGATAAGGTCGTCGCGGTGGCCGCGGACGCCGCGTCGGTGGGTGCAGCCCTGGCACGGCACGCCGCGAAGGAACCGTCCTAACGGGACTCTGACGCGAGGGTGGTCAAGCGGCTCGACGCGACGAGCCCCAGGCCGCCCTCGCGGGATTCGGCGCCCTCGACCGCCACCACGTCGCCACGCGACAAGGCATCCCACGCCGGCCGCCACGCGGCGTCCAACGCCACCGGCGTCGACAAGGTCGAACGACCGCCAGCGCCACACACGACGCGCCGCGTTCGCCCCGCACGGTTGGTCATCGCTTCGCTGACCACCCGGAAGCCGTGCAAGGGACGCGAGGCCGCCACACCCGGAGGCCTCGCCACCAACCAAGAGAACCCGACGTCCGCCCGCGGCAGCGCCGCGCGACGCGCGATGGCGCTGAGCAGGGGGGGCTCGGAGCTCATCACGGTCGCGTGACAGGCCGCCCCCGTA
>JBJONI010000151.1:0-10005 GCA_046051915.1 Pseudomonadota bacterium | reverse complement strand
CCCCCAGCCGGGCATGCACACCAGCCCCGAGCTGTTCCGCGTCGACCTGGGGCGGACACCCGATGCGGACCCGGCGGAGCACGCCATCGCCGATCCGCAGCATCATCGCCACATCCTCCTCAATCGCTTGCAGGGCGTCCTCCAACCGATCCGAATCTTCGGCACCCAACAGGGGCCGATCCGGGCCGAGTTCCCCGAGAAGTTGGCCCGGCGACGTGACGTCATCAGGCCACTGACGCCCTTGCGCCCGCCCGCCGACGACCACCCGCAACCGGTCCAGCCACTTTTCCATGGATCAACGCCTATGCAACGGATCAGACGGTAACCCATCCGCGGGCCAACGGCGCAACAAGTCGTCGACCATGCGCAACGTGAGGCCCCAAAGTCGTCGTTCTTCCAACATCACGCATGGGAGCTCCACACCGACGGCGGCGTGCGGCCAGCGAAACACCCCACGGCCGACGCCGGCGCGCAAGGTGTCCAGCGGGACGGGAACCATGCAGTGGATCTCCGGGTTCAGGCGCCAGTCCGGCACCTCGTCGCGCCAGAAAACGAACGGTCGGATCCGCAGGGCGCGCACCGGCCTCGCTTCGAGATCATCGAGTTGACCGAGGCAGTCCGACGCGCAAAGCGACAGCCCCACCTCCTCAGCGGTCTCTCGAATCGCCGTCTCCAACAGGTCCACGTCGTTCGGAGCGCGCTTGCCGCCCGGGAATGCAAGGTGGCCGCTCCATGGATCGGTGGCGTGGAGCGCGCGTTGGACGAGCCAAAGCCGACCATCGGCCGTCACGACCGCCGCCACCGCCGCTTCCTTGCGACCGTCGTCAGGCAACGTGCGCGCCGGCGACGCGAGCGCCTGCGCCAAGCTCTGCCGCAGGCCTGTCACGCCGACCTCCCCGAACGCATGGATCGTCCCCCCACCGACAGGATAACGGCTGCCCACCTGAGGTGACCGTGTCCGAGCCCACGCCCGCCGCCAAGACCCCGCCGCCGTCGACACCCGACGGGGGGGCCAAGCCCAACGTGGCGTTGGAGCCCGACGGGTGGCGTCAAACCGTGCGTGAGTGGTTGCCCGCGGTGATCGTCGTGGTCATCCTTAGGATGTTCATTGCGGAGCCCTTTCGGATCCCGTCCGGGTCGATGGTCCCCACGCTGCTGATCGGCGACCATGTGCTGGTCTCGCGGCTGTCGTACGGGCTGTGGATCCCGTTCAAGAGCTTCGGGGTCCCGTTCACCGGCATCGGCCTCGACGACGTCCTGCCGAGCATCAAGAACATCGAGGTCTTGGACTGGGCCGACCCCGACCGCGGGGACGTGATCGTCTTCCACTTCCCCAAGGACGAAGACATCACGTACATCAAGCGCGTCGTCGCGATCGCAGGTGACGTCCTCCGCGTGCAAGACAACCGCCTCGTGATCAACGGCGTCCCGGCCGAGACCCTCACGGCCGGGCCCTACGACGACGTCAACGGCGCGTGCATGCGCCAGCTCGCGACCCTGCACGCCGAGACGGTCCCGCGCCAGGACGGCACGAACCTGCAGCACGGCATCCTGACCAACGACGGCCTGATGGGCCGGCTCCGAACGATGGGGGAAGTCCGCGTCCCGGCCGGCAAGGTCTTCGCGATGGGCGACAACCGCGACAACTCCGAGGACGGCCGGGCGTGGGGGTTCGTCGACGAGAACCAGATCAAGGGCAAGGCTTGGTGGATCTGGTTGTCGTGGGACCCGTGCTCCGGTGGCGTCGGTGGGCCGAGGCTGGAGCGGATGCCGCGGTCGATCTACGCGATGGAGGGCGTCGAGCCCAAGGCGCCGATGAGCCAGCCCGCGACACCGACCGTCGCGCCGGCTCCCTCGACGGGCGCAACGACCACGCCCTGACGGTCAGTCCTCTTCGTCGTCGAACCCTTCGACGTCAAAGGGCACATCCCCGGCGAGATCCCGGGCGAGCTTCAGGGCCCGCTCTGCGGCCTTCTCGGTCTCCGCGAGCAGAAACAGGCGCGCGGCGCTGCCGCCGAACTCATGCCCATCGAGAAAGGCGCCCTTGACCGTGTCGAGCCGCGCGGCGAGCGCGTCCTCAAACGCGTAGATCGCCTCCCGCTCCTCGGCGTCGCCAGCATCCCCGCCATCCAGCGGAAAGCTCAGCACCATCATCCGACCCATCGGCTCCTCCCTCCCCGCCGAACTAGCGCGGGGCCGATCAGTCCGCGAGGGCCACGCCACGCGTCTCCGGGATGAACGGGACGAGCAGCACCCCAGCCAGCGGGATCAACGCCACCCACGTCAACACTGCCAGCGCCGACGACAGCGCGTCCGCACCCGCGCCGGCGACGGCCCCCACCACGAACGGACCGACCGCCGCGACCACGCGGCCGGCGTTGTAGCAGAACCCCGCGCCCGTCGCGCGCAGGCGGGTGGGGTAGAGCTCGGGCAAGTAGAAGGTGAAGCTCCCAAAGACGCCAAACGTCGTCAGTCCGACCGCGAAGAACAGCTCGATACGCGTCGCGTCGTCGACGGGCAGCCCAAAGGTCGCCGCGATCGCACCCGCGGCCGCGAGGAAGTAGCCGCCGAACATCACGCGACGACCGAACGTCTTCGCGATCGGCACCGCGGCGAGCGTCCCGAGGAATCCACCCAAGTTGAACCGGTTGGTCGCATGGGCCACCCAGGCCTCGCCCAACGCCGCCGCCTCCGCGGGCGAAAAGCCAGCCTTCACCGCATGCCTGCCCGCCAATCCGCGGGCCACCACCGGCAGGAACGCGTTGACCGACCACCACATCAGCAGCGCCGTCAAGGCGAGCAACAGCCCCATCACGGTGCGGCGACGCCACGCCGGAAGGAACAACTCCGACAACCGAGGGGGGACCGCCGCCGCGTCTTTCCAGCGAGTTGGCTCCTCCACGAACCCTCGGACCACGAGCGCGACCACCGCGGGGATCAACCCGCAGAGAAAGACCCATCGCCACGCCGTCTCGGGGGTATCGACGAAAAGATCGCCTTGGATGTAGCGTGTCACCTCTGTCGCGAGGAACAAGCCGAGCGGCGCCGACGTGTACAGCAGGGCCCCCGCCTCGACGCGGCGATGCTCCGGCACGACCTCCGCCACGAGGCTCGCGCCAGCAGCCCACTCGCCACCGATGCCGAGGCTCGCGATCACCCGGCACGCGACCAAGACGCCGATGTTCGGCGCCGCGGCACACAGGGCGGTGCCGAGGCTGTACAGCAGCATCGTCAACAGCAGCGTCCGCGTCCGGCCGAGCCGGTCCGCCACCCAGCCAAACGCCACACCGCCGACGGCCCATCCCAACAACAGCACGCTGGAGAGCACACCGGTCCAATAGAGCGTGGCGGCGCGGGCCGCCTCCGTTCCAATCGGCAGCCCGAGGAGCGTCGGGACGCAGTGGGGCGCGACGAAGTTGAACAGCAGGCCGTCGAAGATGTCGAAGCCCCAGCCGAGCCACGCCGCGAACAGGACGGTCCACTGCGTCCGGTTCATGTCGAGGAACATCGCGCCTCCAAGCCGCGAGACGCTACCACACCCGACCCCGGCGTCCCACCTCAGGAGTGGCGCACGAGCACGTGGTAGATCGTCCGGCCGATCGCGCGGCACGCGTCCGCTGCGTCCTCGAGGATCTCGTAGATCTCCTTCCACCGCAGCAGGTCAACGGCGTCGGGACGCGACGCAAACAGCGCGCGGAGGCCGTCGCGGAAAACCTTGTCCGCCTCCTTCTCCAAACCGTTGAGCTCCGCGACCTTGGCGTGGATCACCACGGCGTCGAGGGTCCGCAGCGCACGCACGGCCTCGCCGACCGAGACCATCGCGCGCTCTAGGACCGCGAGCTGGGCCCGGACGACGTCGTTGACCTCGGTGAAACCGTACATATCGAGTCGACTCGCCGCACCCTCGAGCGCGTCGGCGACGTCGTCGATCTCGTTCATCAGCGCGAGGATGTCCTCCCGCTCGATCGGGGTGACGAACGAGGCGTTGAGCCGCTCCATGCAGCGACGAACCACCACATCAGACTTCTTCTCGTACGCGGTGGCGATCTCATGGATGTTGCTCGGGACCGGACCTTCCATGTGCTTTTGGAAGACCGACACCATCTCCTTGATGATGACGACGGCCTCATCGAAGTCCGCAAAATAAGCGTCGTTCTTCGGGATCAGATTGAATTCCATGGGTGGACCGTCCTTCAGGCGAGGCGATGGATGATGAGGTAGGCGCCCGCGGCGATCGCGGCTGCCGCTGGCAGCGTCACGATCCACGCGAACAGGATGTTGATCGTGACGCCCCACTTCACCGCGCTGATGCGCTTGGTGGCGCCGACGCCGGTGATCGAGGCGGTGATCGCGTGGGTCGTGGAGATCGGCATGCCGAGCTGTCCGGCGACCTGAATGACGCTCGCGGCGACGGTCTCGGCGGCAAATCCGTCGATGGGCTCGAGCTTGACGAGCTTCATGCCCATCGTCTTGATGATGCGCTTGCCGCCAGAGAACGTACCGAGGCCGATGACCGTCGCGCAGGCAAGCTTGACCCACAGCGGGACGCCGTCGTCCTTGCCGATCTGGCCCTCCGCGACGAGCGCGAGGGTGATGATGCCCATCGTCTTCTGTGCATCGTTGTGACCGTGCTCCAACGCCATAAAGCCGGCGGAGAGGGTCTGCAGGATGCGGAACACACCATTGACGCGATGGGGGCCACGACCGATCACCTGATGCATCGTCCACCACGCTGCGGGGAGCGCCGGGACGTAGAAGACCGCGAACGGGACCTCGGCCAGGTCGAGGGCGGCGAGCGGCTCCGCAATGAAGAGGTGGAGCAAGAACGCGAAGAACGACCCGATGATCAACAGCGAGAGGAACCGGACGACGGCGAACTCCAGCACGCCCGTGCCGCCATGCACCAACCGGTAGAGCACAGCCGTGACGAGCGAGGCGACCACCAACCCGGTGACCGGCGAGATCATCGTCGGGTAGATCACCTTCTCGAGCACGTTGTCCCATTGGACCATCCCGAGATCGAAGCTGGCTCCGAACGCTCCCCCGACCAATCCCCCGATCAGCGCGTGTGACGAACTGGACGGGATCCCGAAGTACCAAGTCAGCAGGTTCCACACGATCGCGCCGATCAGGGCCGCGAGGACGAGCTCCTGACTGGCGATCTCGGGGGTGACGATCTTGGTCATCGTGTCCGCGACCTTCGGCTCGTAGATCAAGCCGCCGGCAACGTTGAGCACCGCGGCCATCCCCAACGCGACGGTCGGCGTGAGGGCGCGCGTACCGATCGACGTCGCGATCGCGTTGGCCGCGTCATGAAAGCCGTTCGTGAAGTCGAACACCAGCGCGACCGCGATGACCGCGATCAACAGCCACGTGAAGCCTTCCATCATCGGCCCTCCAGATGTCCCCCGGCTATGATCGATCGACGGTCCTCGACAACGACGATCGGGCAGACCTTGTGCGACGAACGTGTGACAACGTGACGGTGCGGCATCACGGCCGCAGGGAGAGGCGATGAGGCAGCAAGCGCGCCCCGTGGTGTTGGCGATCCTCGACGGGGTCGGGATCGGACCTGACGGAGCCCCAGACGATGCGGTCGCCGCGGCGCGCACGCCGCACCTCGATGCCCTGACCGGACCAAGCGGCGGACTGCCCCTCGCCGCGCACGGACGCGCCGTCGGCTTGCCGTCGGACAACGACATGGGCAACTCGGAGGTGGGCCACAACACGATGGGCGCCGGCCGAATCATCGAGCAAGGCGCGAGCCTGATCGCCGCCGCGCTCGCCGACGGGTCGCTGTGGGAGGGCACGACGTGGCAGTGGCTGTGTGACGGTGCCCGCGCGCCGGGCGCGACGCTGCACCTGCTGGGGCTGCTCAGCGACGGGGGCGTCCACAGCCACATCGACCACGTGCTCGCGCTTCTCGACGGCGCCGCGCGCGCCGGCGTCCCGCGGGTCCGCTTGCACCTGCTCCTCGACGGGCGCGACGTCGCTGGAAGGTCCGCACTCGTCTACCTCGCCACCCTTCAGCGCCACCTCGACCGTCTGCGCGACGACGGGGTGGACGCCTCGATCGCGTCAGGCGGCGGCCGGATGGTGATCACGATGGATCGCTACGAGGCGGACTGGGCGATGGTCGCGCGCGGATGGGCCACGCACGTGCACGGCGAAGCCGAGCCGGCGATCTCTGCCCAAGCGGCGGTCGAGCGTGCGTACGCGGCCCACCCGACCGCCGACGACCAGTGGATCCCACCGTTCGTCGTGGTGGACGCGCAGGGACAACCCCTGGGGCCGATCCGCGACGGCGACAGCGTCCTTTGCTTCCACTTTCGCGGCGACCGCGCGCTCGAGATCAGTCGTGCGTTCGAGGACGACGCCTTCACCGCCTTCGACCGTGGTCCTCGTCCCAACGTCCGGTATGCAGGCGCGATGGTGTACGACGGGGACCTCGGCATCCCGCGACGCGCCCTCGTCCCGCCCCCCGCGATCGACGACACGGTCGGTCGGCGTCTCGCTGACGCGGGCTTGAGGACGTTCGCGGTCGCCGAAACCCAAAAGTTCGGCCACGTCACCTACTTCTTCAACGGCAACCGATCGGGCTACGTCGCACCGGATCTCGAGCGCTACGTCGAGGTCCCGTCGGACCGTCGACCGTTCAACGAGGCGCCGTGGATGAAGGCTGCGGAGGTCACCGACGCCGCGATCGCCGCGATCGCCAGCGGCGACTACGACCACATCCGCATCAACTACGCGAACGGCGACATGGTGGGGCACACGGGCGATTGGGAAGCAACGCTGGTGGCGGTGCAGGCCGTCGACCTCTGCCTCGGCCGGCTCCGCGAAGCCGTAAGGCAAGCCAACGGGATCCTGCTCGTCACCGCCGACCACGGCAACGCCGACGGCATGTGGCAGCGCGACGCCAAGGGTCGCCCCTTGCGCGATGAGGACGGCCGGCCGCTCCCCCGGACGAGTCACACCCTCGCCGCGGTGCCGTTCCTCCTCGAAGCCAACGGCGCAGCCTGGCGCCTGCGTGACGACCTGACCCACCCCGGCATCGCCAGCGTGGGAAGCACCCTCCTCGACCTGCTCGACGTCGCGATCCCGCCGGGTTGGGCACCTTCGCTCGTGGCGCGCGTCAGGGCGTGACCGCCGCCTCGACCGCCGGTGTCACGACGGCGCGAGACCGCACCCCAAACAGCACGCCCAAGCCGCCGCCGAGCGCCACCCCGCCAGCGGTGAGCAGCCCGATCTGCGTCGCCTTGGCCCGCGCCACCTCGGTCGGTGTGGGGTCGTACAGGCCCACCGGCCCGGCCACCGCGCCACCGCCGAGCAGCGCGGCACCGACCGTTGTCACACCAAGGGCAAGCCAACGCGTCCACAGCGGCTGGGCCCGCACCTGCACCTCGTACGAGGCGCCGGGTTGTACGATCACCTGGGCCTTCGCGCCGAGGGCGCCGCCCCCGTAGGTCATCAGGTTCAACACGCCAGGCGCCGCCACGAGGTCACACGGCGTCTGGCAACGATCCTTGAGGTAGGTCGTGATGACCGTCGTGGTGCCCGGTTGGCCTCCGACGTAGCCAAACCCCCGCCCGACCGATTGTCCGAGGACCTCCGCGACCAAGATCGGCGCCTTCCACGTCGTGCTCACGTGGACCCGCCCGGGCATGCCCGCCGCCGCGCCATCCGCAGGTCGCGCGCCGATCACCCCGCCGAGGCCGCCCCCGACGCCGCCGCCGGCCGGCACCGGCTGCTGCGCCGCAGGACTTTGCGCGACGGGTACCGTGCTTGGCGTCTCGTCCGTGTCCTCGGCTTGCCCCGCCCACACGCTGCCGAACATCCACAACGCCATGCCGACGATCATCGCCTCACCCCCCGTGCCCGCGCAGGGTCGCACGGGGGTGGGTGTGGTGCAACCGCAGGTCGCAGCGCAGCGTGACATCGCCTGACGTACGCTGCCCGACGGCCCGGACGCGCGACGCGTCGCCGGGACCGGGAGTTGCCGTGACGACGCACGCCTTCGACCGCCTGCCCCCCGCCGCTGGCTTGCATGACCCCCGCGAGGAGTCGGACGCCTGCGGCACCGGCTTTGTCGCCGACCTGAACGGCGCCTCCACCCGCGTCCTGCCGCTCGCCCTCGGCGCCCTCGGTTGCATGGACCACCGCGGCGGTGTGGGTGCCGACGGCCAGTCGGGCGACGGCGCTGGCGTCCTGACGGGCCTCCCCTTCGCGCTGTTCGCCGACGCCTTGTTGGATCCCGAACGCGCGGCACCCGGAAGGCTCGCGGTGGCGATGTGTTTCCTTCCGAAGGACCCCGACAGCCGCGGGCGCATCCTCGCCGCGATCGAGACCGAGCTCGCACGCGAAGGCGTCCCGTTGCTCGCGTGGCGCGACGTGCCGACCGACAACCGCGTCCTCGGCGTCGACGCGCTCGAATCGCGCCCGATCATTCGTCAGGCGCTGCTCGGCCGCCCCGCGGCGTTTCCGGCCTGGGCCGACGCCGGCCCGGAGCCCTTCGAGCGCCTGCTCTACATCATCCGTCGCCGCATCGAGCGCCGCGTGCTGCGGGACGCCATGGGACCGCTCCACATTGCCTCGATGTCGAGCCGCACCCTCGTCTACAAGGGCCTGCTGAAATCGAGCGACCTCGCCACGTTCTTCCCCGATCTGCAGGATCCCCGGTACACCACGTCGATCGCCGTGTTCCACCAGCGGTTCTCGACGAACACCTTTCCGACCTGGTCGATGGCGCAGCCGTTCCGGTTCCTCGGCCACAACGGAGAGATCAACACGCTCGCCGGCAACCGCGCCTGGCAGGCAGGACGTGCGTTTGAGGCCGACGACGCGGGGTGGGGTGAGGCTTGGTCCGACCTCGCGGGGTTGCTCCCCGCCGACGGCAGCGACTCGGCCTGCCTCGACACCATGGTCGAGCTCCTCGCGTTGTCGGGCGAGGGCATGCTGCACGCGGCGCGGACGCTGGTTCAGCCCGCCTGGTGGGCGCGAGAGATGCCCGAAGACCTCGTCGCGTACTTCCGCTACCACGAGGCGCGCATGGAGCCCTGGGACGGGCCCGCCGCACTCACCATGACCGACGGTCGGTTCGCCGTCGCCTGCCAAGACCGCAACGGCCTGCGCCCTCTGCGTTGGTGCACGACGGCGTCAGGCCTCGTCATCGCCGGCTCGGAAGCAGGCATTGTGCGCACGGACGCCGATCCGATCCTGCGCCGCGGCCGGTTGGGCCCCGGCGGGATGCTCGCGGTGGACCTCGAAACCGCCGAGGTGTTCGACACCGACGCGATCCACGGACGGCTCGCCGCCTCCGCGCCCTGGACGGCTTGGGCCGCCGCCCAGGTCCCGATCGGAGGGATCCCCGACGCCGTCGGCGACGACGCCCCGGTCGGAGCGGACCTGCTCGCGGCCCAACGGCGCAACGGCTACGGCCTCGAGGACGTCGACCGCCTGATCAAGACGATGGTCACCACGGGCCACGCGGCGGTAGGTTCGATGGGTGACGACACCCCGCTCGCCGTGCTGTCCGGTCGCCCTCAGACGCTCTACCGCTACTTCAAGCAGCGCTTTGCGCAGGTGACGAACCCGCCGATCGACAGCCAGCGCGAAAAGCGCGTGATGAGCCTGGATACCCTGGTGGGCCCGAAGCCCCGCCTGCTCGAGACCCATGGCGCGACCCCCTTGATCCGCTGTCGGACACCGCTCGTGAGCGGTAGCCAGATCGAGGCACTCACGGAGCGCTTCACGGCGGTGACCTTGACCACCGACCTCGCGCCCGGCGAAGACCTCGACGAGCGCCTCTCGCGGCTCGTTGCGCAGGCCGAAGCCGCCGCCCGCGCCGGCGCAGCGCTCCTCGTGCTGACCGATCGGGACCTTACGCCCGACAGCCTGCCCTTGCCGATGTTGCTCGCGGTGAGCGCCGTGCACGACCGGCTTCTCCAAGCCTGGCTTCGACACGAGGTGAGCCTGCTTGTGCAGACCGCCGAGCCGATCGAAGAC
>JBJONI010000150.1:0-5455 GCA_046051915.1 Pseudomonadota bacterium | reverse complement strand
AAGTTGGCCTCCCCGCCCACGAGCAGCCCCGGGATCGTGCTCATCAGGTTGTAGTCCACCCAGAGCCCGCCCATCGTGTAGTGCGAGGCCGGGAAGATCTTCATCGGCTGCTTGTACGGCGATTCACCGGTGATCCGCTCGTACATTTGGAACAGGTTGTCGTACCGGTCCGCGACGGCCTTCTCTCCCAAGCGATGGATCGCGTCCTTGAAGTCGAGGAACACCCCCGCACCGCCCGGCACGACGGAGTGCCCGCTGTCGACCATCCGTTTGGCCGCGCGGCTCGCGATGTCACGGGGGACGAGGTTGCCGAACGTCGGGTAGATGCGCTCCAAGAAGTAATCGCGTTCATCCTCGGGGATCTGGTCCCCTTGGCGGGTATCGCCGGCCTTCTTGGGAACCCACACGCGACCGTCGTTCCGCAGCGACTCGCTCATCAAGGTCAGCTTGCTCTGGTGGTCGCCCTGGACGGGGATGCACGTCGGGTGGATCTGCGTGAAGCAGAGGTTCGCGAACCCGGCGCCCTTCTTGTAGGCGCGCCACGTCGCCGTGACGTTGCAGCCCTTCGCGTTGGTCGACAGGTAGAACACGTTGCCGTAGCCACCACTCGCGAGCACGACGGCGTCAGCGGCATGGCTGCTCACCTTGCCGGTGACGAGGTCGCGCACCACGATGCCCTTGGCCTTGCCGTCCACCACGACGACGTCGAGCAGCTCGGTACGCGCGTGCATCTTGACCGCGCCCTTGCCGATCTGCTCCTCTAGGGCCTGGTACGCCCCGATCAGCAACTGCTGTCCCGTCTGCCCTTGGGCGTAGAACGTACGGCTGACGAGCGCCCCGCCGAAGGAACGGTTGCTCAGCAGGCCGCCGTACTCGCGGGCGAACGGAACGCCCTGCGCGACACACTGGTCGATGATGTTCACCGAGCACTGCGCGAGGCGCCAAACGTTGGCCTCCCGCGCGCGGTAGTCGCCGCCCTTGACCGTGTCCTTGAACAGGCGCCAGATGCTGTCGCCGTCATTCTGGTAGTTCTTCGCCGCGTTGATGCCGCCCTGGGCCGCGATCGAATGGGCGCGACGGGGGGAATCTTGGAAGCAGAACGCCGAGACGTTGTACCCGAGCTGGGCGAGCGTCGCTGACGCCGACGCGCCTGCCAGGCCCGTCCCGACCACGATGACGTGGTACTTGCGCTTGTTGGCCGGATTCACGACGCGGATGTTGAGCCGGTGGCGGTCCCACGAGGTCTCGATCGGGCCGTCAGGGACGCGGGAGTTGAGTTCCATGGTCATGGCTCCGTGCGGGCGTCAGAGGTGGACGATACCGGTGAGGATCGACACAGCGATAAGCAGGTTGCCACCTGCGATGTAAGCAGGAACGGCCTTGCCGAGCGCGAACTTCAGGCCGTTGTAGCCCGGGTGGTCCACGCCGAGCGTCTGGAACGCACTGCTGACCCCGTGCGCCAGATGCGCGCCCAGCGCCAGGTTGGCGACCACGTACGCCGCTCCGACGGCCGGCTGGCTCACGCCCGTGACGAGGTTGTAGAACGCCTCGTGAGGACGGAAGGCGTGGTGCGCCTGCCCCGTTGTGAGGTGCAGCAGGTGGAACACCAAGTACAGCAAGATCACGATGCCGCCGCCGCGCATGAAGTGCGCCGCGTAGCTCGTGGCTTGGTCCTTACGTCCGCCGGCATAGGCTGCGGGACGCGAAGCGGCGTTGCGCGCAGAGAGCGTCAACGCGGCCCGAACGTGCACCACGATCGCCGCCAACATCACCGCCCGCAGGGCCCACAGCAGGGCCGGCTCGACGCCAAACCCGCTCTGAATGAAGGCAGCGTACTTATCGAACGCGGCCTGCCCCTCGAAGACGAGGAGGTTGCCGGTGGTGTGCAGCGCGAGCCACCCCACCATCATCAAACCAGTGACGGCCATCAGCACCTTTTGGCCGACCGTGGACCGAACCAACGTCGCGAGGGCGTTCATGCGCAGGCTCCGCTACGAGGGGATCACGGCGGACACCTCCGCCGGTTGCCCAATCTAAGCGATCGTCGCTCCGCTGTCCGCACCGTTCCGTCACGTCGTCGTGCTTCTTTCGCGGCCTTAGGGACGCGCGGCATCCAACGCCGGATCTCGACCACCCAACCAATCGACGATCCCGTTCAACTCCTCGGTGGGCCCGACGACGTCGCCGCGCCACCCCCACCACGCCGCGTAGTCCGCCGACCAACGGGCCCAGTCACGAAGCGCATGCGGCTCGATCTGCCCCCGCATCTCGGCGAGGTCGTCCAAGAACGCCGCGGTCGACAGCGCACCGCCGGGCGCACGCGTCTCGGCGTCCCGCGCCCACAGCCCGGATGCGAGGCCGGGCTCCCGGAGCAGGTGGCCAAAGATTCCGTTGGTCCAAACGAAGTCGCTTACACTGTCCGACGGCACCCGGATCGTCTGCCAGTTCTGGCCCAAGGCTTCGTTGAAGTCCCACGGCGCGTAGTGAAACCGGCCGTCGAGGGGATCTTGGTAGAGGTAGGCGTTCTTCCCTCCCGAATCGCCAGCCGCGACGTGCCGCACCAACAGGAACCAATCGATGAACGTGTCCACGGCCAGACGACCGCCCGCCTCTGCGGCGAACGAGGCATCGCTGGCGTCGGCCGACCAAGCGGTCAGGTCCGCGATGGCGGAGACATCGTCCTCCGGCAGCCCTTCCTTCTTTTCCCACCCCGCCGCGAGCCAGCCCTTCTCGCCGCCCCCGGCATCGGTGCGGTAGTAATTGGCGTCGTGCGTGACCGACTTGAACAGCGGTCCGCCTTCGGTGAACCCCTGTTCCCGAACGAACTCGTCGTCGATGTGATCCACCGCCGTGAACAGTCCCTGGTACACCCCGTCGAGGTAGACCACGACGTGCCACGCGCTCGGTACCAGGCGAGGCGAAGGCGCCCCTTGCGCGAGGCGCTCCCAAGCATCGTAGACGAGCTTCTGCCGCACGTGGGCGTTGTCGTCGAAATCGCTGATCAGGACGAGGTGATCCTTGTCGGGAGCGCCCTCGATCGGGAGGCTGACCGGGTCAAACTCCACGGTGTACGAAGGCTTTGGGTAACCGGCGCTCGCAGCACCCCGAACCTTCATCTGGGCGTTGAGCCGCTGCCCCTTCCACCAAGCTTCAGCACGAACGTACGATTCCGTGACACGCCCTGCCGGCAGCAAATGCAGGACCGGTAGGCCCCACTCCTCCTCGTAGGTCGAAGGGTCCACGGGCACGTTGCGCGGCCGCTGCCACGCGTCGGCCACCGAGACAACAGCGACCGCCGTCTGCGGCACCCCGGACGTACCCTCAGGGGGCCGCACGGCGAGGATGGGCCACGTCCCGGCATCCGACAGGTCGGTCTCCCAGACCGCGTCCTGAACGAAGTCCGCACGCGAGACCCAAGAGGTCCCGCCAGGATCCTCGCCATCGGCGCACGTCACGCGAGGCAACAGATCCGCGCCTTCAACACTCCACGTTGGCGCGACGTCCAGCGCGAGACCACAGCGCGCGTCCGGCGCCTGAACCCCCACAGGGTCGACCCCTGCGCCACCTTGGATCTCGCCGAGCGTGGGTGCGTCCGTCACCACCCACAACGCGCCCCCGTCCACCGAGCGCGCGAGAGCGACGTCGGGGATCAAGGGTCCAAAGCGAAGGCCGTCTTCACTCCCGTCGGGACGACGGAGCACCACCGCATCGCCGGCCTCCGACAACGCGAAGGGCAGATGGTCCGGCCCAAGCTCCGGGCGACCGTCCGCGATGAGGACCGCCACCCCCCGCGCCGGGACGACGAAGCCCGGCGGCAATCGCCAGAACTCGCTCCCTTCGTCGCGGACAGACCAGCCCGCGAGGTCAAGGGAGGCCTCCGATGGGTTGTACAGCTCGATGGCGTCGGCGTCGCCGACGAACCCGGGCAGGCGCGTCGACCGATTGACCGAGAGCACCTCGTTGACGACGACCCCGGCCGACGCCTGAACGTCGGGCACGTCGGACGCGGCGGTGTCGACAGGTGCCGTCGGTTCCGCGCCCTCGCCCACCAGAACCGCCTGTCCGCCGCCGCAAGCCGCGATCCACGCGAAGGAAAACGTAAGCATGACGCATGGTACGCGAAGAACACGGCGTCGCGACGTCAAAAAGAGAAAACCCCGGAGGCGTTGAGCGCCCTCGGGGTCCCGCAGGTGCCGAACGCCGACCTCAGCCGAGGAAGCTCTTGATCGCGTCGGCCATGTCGACCTTCTCCCAAGGGAAGCCGTCGCGACCGAAGTGTCCGTGCGCGGCTGTGGCTCGGTAGATCGGGCGCTTGAGGTCGAGGTGCTTGATCAGACCGGCCGGCTTGAGCGGGAAGATCTGGCGAACGGCGTCGGTGAGGCGCTCATCGGCGACCTTGCCGGTGCCGAACGTGTTGACCATCACGCTCACCGGGTCGGCGACGCCGATGGCGTAGGCCAACTGAACGAGGGCGCGGTCGGCGTACCCCGACGCGACGAGGTTCTTCGCGATGTAGCGGCCCATGTAGGCCGCCGAACGGTCCACCTTGGACGGGTCCTTGCCCGAGAAGGCGCCACCACCGTGGCTACCGTGACCGCCGTAGGTGTCGACGATGATCTTGCGGCCCGTGAGGCCCGCGTCGCCCATCGGGCCGCCGATGACGAAGCGACCGGTCGGGTTGATGAAGTACTTCGTGCGGCTGTCGAGCAGGTGCGCCGGGATGGTCGACTTGACGACCTTTTCGATGATCTCCGCTTCGATCTCCGCGTGACCGACGTGCTCCGCGTGCTGCGTCGACACCACGACCGCGTCGACACGGGCGATCTGGCCGTCCACGTACTCCACCGTCACCTGGGTCTTGCCGTCGGGACGCAGCCAGTTGAGCGTGCCATCCCGGCGGACCGCCGACAGCTTCTCCGAGAGACGGTGCGAGTAGTAGATCGACGCAGGCATCAACGCCGACGTCTCGTTGATCGCGTACCCGAACATCATGCCCTGATCGCCAGCACCCATCTCGGTGTGCAAGCCCTCGCCTTCGGTGACGCCTTGGCTGATATCGGGCGACTGCTGCTCGACAGCGACCATGATCGCGCAGGTGTTGCCGTCGAAGCCGGTCTCGGTGTGCGTGTAGCCGATGTCCTTGACGACCTGACGAACGATCGTTGGGTAATCGACGTGCCCGTGGGCCGTGATCTCGCCGGCAACCAGGACGAAACCCGTCTTCACGGCGGTTTCGCACGCGACGCGAGCGTTCGGGTCGAGCGCGAGGTGCGCGTCGAGGATCGCATCGGACACGTTGTCGCAGAGCTTGTCGGGATGGCCCTCGGTGACGGATTCCGAGGTGAACAGGTAGTTGCGCATGGTCATGGGACCGCCTTGCACGGACATCGTGCGTCGTAAGGTTGAACACAGGGAGGCAAGCCCCCCCGAACCCGCACCGACCCCAGCGGCGCCG
>JBJONI010000149.1:0-10420 GCA_046051915.1 Pseudomonadota bacterium | reverse complement strand
GCGGCCAACGTCCTGATGGACCCCGACGAGGTCTGCCGCTTGACGGTGGACGAGATCTTGGGTGTCCGCCCTTGACGAACCTCGCCTGGGACGGGCGGCGGACGGCCGTCGGGGTCGTCGGCGCCAACGGCTTCCTCGGCGGCGAGCTGGTCCGACTGCTCGCGCAGCACCCCTACGTCCACCTCGCGGCGGTGGTTGCGGGCTCCACCGCGGGGCGGGCGTTGTCGGAGGTTCGCCCTGGCCTTCGGGGGGCCGGGCATCTGGTGCTGGCCTCGCTCGACGTCGACGCCTTGGCGTCCTCGTGCGAGGTCGTGTTCCTCGCGATGCCCCACGGAGAGAGCGGCCCGGTCGCGCGGTCCTTGTTGGCACGTGGTGTGCGCGTGATCGATCTGGGCTCCGACTTGCGCCTTCGCGACGCCGAAGCAGAACGTCGCTGGTACGGCCGTGAGCCGTCCGCGAACGACGTCGCGCAAGCAGCCTGGTACGGGCTTCCCGAGCTGACCGGTCCGCCACCGGCGGGATGGACGGCGATCGCGAACCCGGGGTGCTTCGCGACCGCGCTGGCGCTGGCGCTGGCGCCGATCTCCGGCCTCTCGCCCGAGGTGACGGTGTTCGGCGTGACGGGCAGCAGCGGCAGCGGGGTCGCGCCGTCGGCCGGCGTGCACCACAGCCTCCGCGTGTCGAGCTTCACGGCCTACAAGACGCTCAAGCACCAGCACATGGCCGAGCTGGGTCAGTTGCTCGCTGACCGTGGTGGGCCCGTCCCGCGCGTCCGATTCCTGCCGCACAGCCTCCCAGCGGTCCGTGGGATCCACCTGACGATCACGCTCCCGGCCTCGCCAGAGGCGGTCTTCGAACGGCTGGCGGCCGCGTACGAGGCGTCGGCGATGGTCGACGTGGTCCGCGCGGAGGTGCCGATGGGGGCGGTCGTGGGCAGCAACCGCGCGCTGCTCGGCGTCGGTGGCGATGCGGAGGGCGCTGTGGTGTTCGCGGCGATCGACAACCTGCTCAAGGGCGGCAGCGGGCAGGCCGTCCAGAACCTCAACCTCGGGATGGGCTGGCCAGAAACGGCGGGCCTCCCGTTTGTCGGGATGTGGCCATGACGGCGTTGTTTCCGGTTTACCCACGCCTTCCGATCACGCTCGTCCGCGCGGCGGGCAGCGAGTTGTTCACCGATTCGGGTCGTCGGATCCTCGATCTGTACGGTGGACACGCCGTCTGTCCCGTCGGTCATGGCCACCCCGAGTTGACGGCGGCGCTCGCGGGCGCCCACGCACGGTTGGACTTCTTCAGCAATTCCCTGTGGATGCCCGAACAGGAGGAGGCCGCGCGCGCCGTCCTTGGCGATAGCGCCCACCTGCGTCACGTCCACTTCGTGAACTCCGGAACAGAGGCGAACGAGGCGGCGATCCATACCGCTCGCCGGTTCACCGGCCGGGAGACGATCGTCTCGCTGGAGTCTGGGTTCGTCGGCCGGACGTTTGGGTCGCTGTCGTCGACGGGGTTGGCCGGGTACCGCAAGAAGCTGGGAGCACAGCCGCCGTCGCACTGGCATCGACCGATCCGGCTCAACGATCCCGAGGCGATCACGGCGATCGACGCGTCGGTTGCCGGCGTGCTGATCGAGAGCGTCGTGAGCCTCGGGGGCGTGTACGTGCCCGACGCCGCGTGGCTCACCGCGGTGGCGGCTCGCTGTGCCGAGGTCGGCGCGTTGCTGATCTTCGATGAGGTGCAGGGCGGCATGGGGCGCTTGGGGACGTGGTTTGGGCACGAGGGCATGGGCATCCAGCCGGACATCGTGACGCTCGCCAAGTCGTTGGGATCGGGCTTCCCGGTGGGTGCGATGGTCACGACGGCCGCCTTGGGGGCTTGGGCGACGGACTCCGAGCTGGGCACCACGTTCGGCGGCGGCCCGATGGCGATGGCGATGGTGAGCACCACCGCGGCGATCATCCGTCGTGACGGCTTGATGGCCCGCGCCGTCTCGGTCTTTGACCGGGTCCACGACGGCTTGGCCGGGCTTGAAGGCGTCGACGTCCGTGGCCGCGGCTGCTTGATCGGCGTGCAGACGCCGATGCCCGCGCGGGACCTTCAGGCGGCGTTGCTCGAGCGCGACCTGCTCGTCGGGACCTCGTCACAACCGCACACGCTGCGTCTCCTGCCTTCCTACAACGTGCCATTCGAACATGTCGACGCCTGCGTCGATGCCATCGCCGAGGTGATCCGTGCCTGAGCCGCTCCACATCCTCAGCCCCGCTGACCTCCCGGACGCAGATCGGGCGCAGGTGCTCGAGCGCGCCCGTGCCCTGAAGGCATCGGACCCGAACCCGATCGCCAACCGGCTCCGCGTGGGAGCGATGTACTTCAACCCGTCGCTGCGCACGCGGGCGAGCTTCGAGCAAGCCGTTCGGATCGTGGGTGGAAGCTGCCAGACGATGAACGTCAACCAGGACACCTGGGCGTTGGAGTTCGATCCCAACGCGATCATGGATGGCGACAAGGTCGAGAACATCGCCGAAGCCGCGCGCGTCCTGGGCCGCTTCTACCACGTGCTCGGCGTCCGCAGCTTTCGCGGCCAGTCGACGTGGGAGATCGAGCGGTCCGAGCCGATCTTGCGCAAGATCGCACACTACGCCGGCGTCCCGGTGATCAGCCTCGAAGGGGCGACCCACCACCCGTGTCAGTCGCTCGCTGACCTCCTGACGATGCAGGAGACCTTCGGGCAAGACCTCTCGGAGTTGCCGGTGGCGCTGTGTTGGTCGTGGCATCCGCGCGCGTTGCCGGCTGCCGTGCCGCACTCGTTCGTGCTGCAAGCGGCCCTCGCGGGTGCCGACGTGGCGATCGTGCACCCGGAAGGCTTGGAGCTCGACTCCGGCATCCTCGACCAAGCGCGCACCGCCGCAGCGGCGCGGGGCGGCAAGGTCAGCATTCACTACAACCGGGAGGAAGGCCTCAAGGGCCGGCGTGTGGTGTACGCGAAGTCGTGGGGCCCCCTGTTCTCGGGCCAGCCCGCCGATCCGTCGCTGCGGCACTGGTGCCTCGACGAGAACGCGATGAAGGGGACCGACAACGGTCGCGTGATGCATTGCCTCCCGGTTCGACGCAACGTCGTCGTTTCCGGCGAGCTTCTCGATGGTCCGCGTAGCCTCGTCGTCAACGAGGCCGAGAACCGCTTGTGGGTGCAGGCCGCGCTCGTGGAGCACATCGCGCGTCGTCAGGGGGTGATCGCATGATGCTCGACCGCGGACCGGGCCTCGTCGAGGCGGCGGCGTACATTCAGCAGTTCCGAGACCGGTTGGTGGTCGTCAAGCTGGGTGGCGAGCTCTTGGAGGACAGCCCCGTGCTGGAGCGTTTGCTCCCGCAGGTGGCCGTGATGGTTCAGGTTGGGCTGCGGCCGATCCTCGTTCACGGCGGTGGCAAGCAGATCGATCGGGCGTGCACCGAGCGCGGCATCGTCCCCGTCAAGCACCGCGGCCGGCGCGTCACGGACGACGGCACGCTCGGCGTCCTCCTGGAGGTCGTCGGCGGCGATCTGAACCGCGCGGTGGTTTCGAGGCTGCGAAAGCTCGAAATCGAGGCGTTTGGGTTCGAGGAGGGCGCCGGGGACGCGATCGTGTGCACGCGGCGCGCGCCGACGGTCGAGGAGGGCGTCACGGTCGATTGGGGGCACGTCGGTGACGTCGTCCGCATCGATGCGCGCCGCCTGATGCCCGAGCCGGGCACCCCTTGGCGGGTGCCCGTGCTCCCGTCGCTCGGCATGCTCGTGGACGGCGGCCGCGTGAACGTCAACGCCGACGCCGTCGCGAGCAAGGTCGCGAGCGATCTGGGAGCCGTGAAGCTGGTGCTGATGACAGCGGTCGACGGCGTCATGGAGCACATGTCCGACGCGGGCCCGATCTCGGAGTTGACCGCCGCCGAGGCGAGGGGCCTGATCGACGATCAGGTCGTCGTCGGTGGGATGCGTGCGAAGTTGGAGGAGGCCCTCCGCGCGATCGCCAACGGCGTGCCGCGCGTGCACATCCTCACCGGCCGCGACCCGATGACGTTGCTCCGCGAGATCTTCACCGACGAGGGCTGCGGGACGCTGATCGTCCCGCAGTGAGCGTGCGCGCCGGTCGGTGGCGGCACCCGGCTCTGGTGCCCGTGGGGCCGCGGTTCGCGGTGGTGGGTCGCACCTCGGACGGTGGCCCCCGTTAGGCGGGCAGCAGTCGAATCTCACCGTCGAGGAGCACCGCGCGCCAGTTGGGGTGCAGGGCGTCCCCGCTCTCGAACCACAGCTTGCCGAGCTGTTCACCCACATGCTGGGCGACGACGCGGATGACGGCTCGGGCGCCGTCGTCCTTGTCATAGGCCGCCTGCACCAGACGGTCGACGACGTCGTCGGTCCACACCAGCGTACAGTCGAGACGCGCCGCGCGGTCGGCGAGGCGGTCGAGCTCTCGCACCGCGATCGTGCGCAGGGCGTCGCCGTCCAAGCGGTCGAGGGTGACGATCGTGTCGATGCGGTGGAGGAGGTCGGGGCGGAACCAGGCCTTGAGCGACTCGATGGCGCGACCATCGTGCGCGGGGTTGGCCCGTGGGCCATCCGCGAACCCGACGCGTCCCGAGCGTTGATCGGCGCCCGCGTTGGTCGTCAGCACGAACCAAGCCTCGCGTGCGTTGATCTCGCGTCCCTCGGCGTCGGTGATGCGGCCATCGTCGAGCAGGGAGAGGAACACCGCCTGAACGTCGGGATGGGCCTTCTCGAACTCGTCGAGCAGGACCACACTGTACGGGCGGCGGCGAAGCGGGCCTGTCAATTGCCCTTCTTCGCCGTGGCCTGCGTACCCCGGGGGGGCGCCGAGCAAACGGCTGACCGTGAACTTGTCGGTGTACTCGGACATGTCGAGGCGGACCAAGGCGTCGCCCTCGGGGAACAAGGCATCGGACAGGGCCCGCGCCAACTCCGTCTTGCCAACGCCGGATGGCCCGCGGAACAGGAAGACCCCGCGCGGACGGTCGTCGGCGCGCAGGCCCGAGCGCGCGAGGCGTACGGCGTTCGCGATGTCGGCGATCGCGGACTCCTGACCGACGACGCGTTTGCTCAGGAGGGCCTCGAAGTGGCTGATGCGCGCGCGGTCGGCGTCAGCGAGGTCGTCGACGGGGACACCCGTCCGCTCGGCGATCACGCGCGCGACCGTCAGCAGGGTGACCTTGGGCTCGGCCGATAGGCTCGCTTCGGCGCACGCCTCGTCGAGCAGGTCGAGCGCCTTGTCCGGGAGGCGGCGGTCGGGGACGTAGCGGACGCTCATCCGAACGCAGGCTGTGAGCGCGCCGTCGTCGACCTCGACCTCGTGGTGCTCCTCGTAGACGCCGCGGACACGGTCGAGCAGCTCCAAGCACTCGGCTTCGGAGGGCTCCTTGACGTCGATCGGTTGGAAACGGCGTTCGAGGGCGGAGTCCGATTCGACGTGCTTGCGGAACTCCGACCACGTCGTCGCCCCGATCACCGTCAACTCCCCGCGCGCCAGCGCCGGCTTGAGGATGTTGGCCGCGTCGAGGCTGCCGCCTTCCGTTCGTCCCGCGCCGACGAGTGTGTGGATCTCGTCGATGAACAGCACGATACCGGGGACCGACTTGGCCTCTTTGACGATGTCCTTGAGGCGCTCCTCGAAGGTGCCGCGGTACTTCGTCCCGGCCACCAGGGTGCCCATGCTGAGCTCGACGATTCGGAGGCCCTTGAGCCGCTCCGGCGCGTCCTCTTGGACGAGCTTGCGCGCGACGCCCTCAACGACGGCGGTCTTGCCGACACCGGGCTCGCCCACGAGCAAGGGGTTGGCCTTCAGACGCCGAACCAGCGTCTTCATCACGGCGCGGATCTCTGCCTCGCGTCCGATGACGGGCGGGAGCAAGCCCGCGAGGGCGAGGGCCGACAAGTCGCGGCCCTGGCTGTCGAGGATCGGCGTACCGCCTACGCCCTCCGACTCGGCCTCGGCCTCTCCAGACGTGCCGGCGTCGGCGCTGACCGGGGGCGTGGCCGGCTCGATCGGACGCGCGCCCCCCGCGCTGCCGGCACGTCGGAGCTGCTGCTCGGCGTAGGCCTTGCCGTCGGCGGCGAACGTGCTGTGGGGGTCGATCTCGATCGCCCGCCCCCACCACGGCACCGCCTCCTTGAACCGGCCGAGGGCGTTGAGCGTCGCCGCCTTGCCCTGGATTGCGAAGGCGTGGTTGGGGCCACCCTTCAGCGCGCGGTCGAACCACTCGTTGGCCTCTTCGAAGTTCTGCGTCATCCGCAAGCACTCCGCGCGACCTGCCATCGCGAACAGGTACTCCGGGCGAATCTGAAGGGCGCGGTCGTACGCCGCGATCGCGTCGAGGTAGCGCTCGTTCTTGCGGTAGGCCTCGCCGATGTTCGTCGCCGCCTGGACATGCTGAGGGTCGATGTCGAGGCACGACTCGTAGGCGGCGATCGCCTTGCGGTACTGGCGGTCGTCCTCGTAGGCCATGCCGAGCCGGAGGGCCGCCTCGGCGAACGTCGGATCGACCTCAAGCGCCTTGCGGAACGCCTGGACAGCGGCCGGGTAGTTGCGCTCCTTGTAGTAGGAACGACCGCGGTCGAGCTCATCGGACGCCGCCTGACGGGCGCGAAGTTGCCGGTCGTCGTGGGTGAGGATCGGCGGCGGCGGGACGGGTTCGGAGGCGAAGGCGGCCGCGGCCTCGGCGTTCTTCTGCGCGCACGCCTCGAGGCCGCGCCGAACCCAAGCCGCTGTCGGCCGCACGCCCTGCGCCCGCTCCCACCACACCTGCGCTTCGCCGAACCGCAGCTCGCTCGTGAGCAGGGCGGCGAGGCCCGCGAGCGCGAGGAATTCGGTCGGGTCGAGCGTCGCTGCGCGCTCGAAGGCGCTGACCGCCGTGGCGCGGTCGCCGGCGAGACGGCTCGCGTCGGCGTGGCCGGCGATCGCTGCCGCGAAGTCGGGGGCGACATGCAGCGCGATGTCGTACGCTTCCAGGGCGCCGGCGGGATCCCCTGTCTGGCGGCACAAGTCGCCGAGGAGGACCGCGGCCTCGACGTGCTCGGGCTCGAGCCGGGTGGCCTCGCGCAGCGCTTGAATCGCGGCCGTCAGGTCGCCGAGACGGACGTGGCAGACCGCTTGCAGGTGCCACGGCTCCGCCCAATCGGAACGCGCGGTGAGGGCGCGCGCGAACGACGGGATGGCCTCGGCGAATCTGCCCTGTTGCATCATCGACTTGCCGAGGTCGAACGGGATGCGGCCGGCTGTCGGCTGGGCGGGCGCCCCCGGATCGCCGTGCGCCGCCAGCTCGCGTTCCGCGCGCCGGATGCCGCGCAACGCGGTGGGGTTCTCGGGATCGAGGCGGAGCACCGAGCGCCACAGCGGGAGCGACTCTGCAAACCGTCCGGCCGCGGCGAACGTCGATGCACGGCCGAGTGTCGCCGCCCGGTGCGTCGGGTCCTTGGCGAGGATCTCGTCGTACGTCCGCAGCGCCTCGGCGTGCCGTCCGGCACGTCGCAACAACTCCGCGTGCACGAGCCGGATTTCAAGGTCGTCGGCGGCCAGATCGATCGCGCGTTGAACGGCGCTCAGGCCTTCGTCGGCCCGGCCGAGCTCGCCGAGTGCCGACGCGAGCCCGGCCAGCGCCTCGACGCGCTGGGGGGCGTTGCGCAGGGCGCCCTGCCAGGCCGTGACCGCGTCGTCCCATCGCTGCAGTTGCGACAGGACGCGGCCACGGACGCACCAAGCCGAGGTTTGACCGGGACGCTTGCGCAGCACCTCGTCGACGCCCGCGAGGGCCTCCTCGAGCCGCCCGTCGCGCTCGAGCGCCTCGGCCCAAGCGACCCGCGCGAGGATCTCGTCCTTGGCGATCGTCGCGGGCGGGGAGACGGTCGGGCGCTGGCGTGCGGCGGCGACGTCGGCTTGGCCCTTGGCAGCGTGGGGCGACGTCGGGAACCGGGCCTCCACGTCGGCCCACAGCGCGGCCGCCTCATCGAAGCGGCTGAGTGTCATCAGGCACGCCGCGATGCCGCGGTACGGGCGGATGTCGTCGGGTTTGCGCTGTGCCGCCTCCCGGTACGCGACCAAGGCGCCCTCGTGGTCGTGCAACTTCCGCTTCGCACGCCCGAGCGCGAGCCACACCTCGGGCCGGCCCTCTCGCGCGGCAGCGTCGGCGAGGCGCTCTGCGGCCTCGTGGATCAGGCCGCACTCCAACAGGGCGGCGCCGAGCGCGTGCAGCGCCGCCGCCATCGGTATCGGTCCCGCGGGATGCTCGGCGTTGGATGCGGCCAGACGGAACGCCTCCGCGGCGTTCGTCCAACTCCGCAGCGTCATGAACGTCTCGCCGAGGTGGAGCGCGGCCTCCGCGTGCTCCGGCGCGATCTCGAGCGCCGTCTGGAACATGAGCACCGCGCCCTCACGGTCGCCGGCGGCAAGCGCGGCGATGCCGTTCGCGACGTACTCGGCGGGTTCCTGCTTACGGGTCATGCGTGCGTCCGAGGAGGAGGGTCAGATGTCGAGGTCGTCGACCTCACGCGCGCGCTCCATGATGAAGCGGTAGCGAGAGGAGGGGTCGTCGCCGAGCAACTCATCCATCGTGCGATGGGCGAGGGTCGGGTCGGGGAGGGTCACCAACACGAGGCGGCGGCGCGCGGGGTCCAGCGTCGTCTCAAACAAGGTCGATGGCGGCATCTCGCCGAGACCCTTGAATCGCGTGATCTCCACCTTCGCGCGTTTCGGTACCGACGCGAGGATGCGCGCGCGGTCGGCGTCGTCGATGGCCCAGTGGCTCTCTTTGCCGACCACGATGCGGTACAGCGGCGGCATCGCGATGTAGACGTAGCCGCGCTCGATCAACGGCCACAGGTGGCGGTAGAAGAACGTGAGCAGCAGCGTCGCAATGTGGTGCCCGTCGGAGTCGGCGTCCATCAGGAGCACGATCCGCCCGTAACGCAGCTTGTCTTCCTTGAACTGCGGGCCCATACCGCACCCGAGCGCGGTGACGATGTCCTGAAGTTCCCTGTTTTGAAGGACCTTGTTCAGGGTAGCCTGCTGCGCGTTGAGCACTTTGCCGCGGATCGGCAGGATCGCTTGGGTCCGCCGGTTGCGGCCCTGCTTCGCGGATCCACCGGCCGAGTCGCCCTCGACGATGAACAACTCCGACTCGCCCGGATCCGACGAGCTGCAGTCGGCGAGCTTGCCGGGCAGGGCGATCCGCGAGGTGGTGGGGGACTTCCTGCGGACTTCCGTCGCCGCCTTGCGGCTGGCTTCGCGGGCTTTGAACGCTTGAATCGCACGCTGGACCAAGCTCTCGCCCCGGCCCCGGTTGGCGTGCAGCCACGGCTCGAAGGCTTGGCGGACGGCGACCTCGACCATGCTGCGGATCTCGGTGTTGAGCAGCTTGTCCTTGGTCTGGGACTGGAACTTCGGGTCGGGGAGCGTGACGCTCACCACCCCGATCAGGCCCTCGCGGAGATCCTCGGCCGAGAGGGCGACGCCGCGCGGCAGCAGGCTGTGGGTGTCGATGAAGGCGCGCAACGCCTTGACGATGCCGTCGCGCAACCCCTGCTCGTGCGTCCCGCCGACGGGGTTGGGGATCGCGTTGGCGAAGCATGTGACATGCTCCCGCGGCGCCTCCGTCCACGTCATCGCGACACGGATCTTCGTCGACCCCTCGTCCTTCGAGACGACCACGGGCGCGTCGAGGATCGGGGGCGCCCCCTGTTCGTGGACGAGGGTTCCGACGAGGTCCGCGAGACCCGCCTCATGTACGAGCTCGATCGTCTCGCCCTTGGCCTCGTCGCGGAAGGTGATCCGGAGGCCGGGGTTGACCCACGTCTTGATCTCGAGCCGCTTGCGGATCAGGTCGGCGTCGAAGTCGAGCTCCTCGAAGATCTCCGGGTCGGGCTCGAAGGTGACGGTGGTGCCGCTTCCGCGCGCTGGACCCACGACCTCCAAGGGTCCTTGCGGACGCCCGCGGCGGTACGTTTGGCGGTACTCTTGGCCACCGCGCTTGACCCGGACTTCGAGACGCGTCGACAGCGCGTTGACGACGCTCGCACCCACGCCGTGTAGGCCACCCGACGCCGCGTAGGCTGCGTTCTCGAACTTCGCGCCCGCGTGGAGCTTGGTGAACACCATCTCGACGCCGGTCAGCCCGTGTTTGGGATGGACGTCGACGGGGATCCCGCGACCGTTGTCGGTGACCGTGGCGACGCGCCCGGCCTTGTCGATCGTGACCTTGATCTGCGAGGCGTGCCCGTTCATCGCCTCGTCGACGGCGTTGTCGACGATCTCCCAGAGCAGGTGGTGCAGGCCGTGGGCGTCGGTGCCCCCGATGTACATCCCAGGACGCTTGCGGACGGGCTCGAGGCCCTCGAGGTAGACGATGTCGGAGGTGGAGTAGCCGCTCATGGTTGCTCCTCCGGCGC
>JBJONI010000148.1:0-4125 GCA_046051915.1 Pseudomonadota bacterium | reverse complement strand
GGCGACGGCCACGCGAGCCTCCCAGGCGATCAGCCTCGCCTTGGTGTCGAGTCCCCAGCGGAAACCACGGAGCGCTCCGTCGGCGCCGACCACGCGGTGGCACGGCACAAAGATGGACACGGGGTTCCTTCCGATCGCGGACGCCACGGCGCGGACCGCGTTGGGGCGGTGAAGGGCGCGAGCGAGGTCACCGTAGGTGCAGGTCGCGCCGTAGGGCACCCTGAGCAACGCCTCCCACACCTCACGCTGGAAGGGCGTGCCAGCCGCGGTGAGCGGCGGTAGCGTAGCGGATGAGCCCGCTTGCCATCCGTGCAGCCAGGCGGCAGCCTCGTTGAGACGTGGATGTGGTTCGGAGGATGTTTCGGTCGCGTCCGGGAAGAGCCCCGCATCGTCGCCGGACAGCGGCTCGCATGCGAGGATCGCCTCGTCGTCAGCGACTACACGGACCGGGCCGATGCCCAGTTCGATGATGCAGCGTACGGGTGCCACGTCACGTGGGATGCGACGGGCGGTCATGCTGTACCGAGTGACACATGTTTCATGCTCGCCTTCATGGCGAGGTACGCGTGGGTGAGCCGACGAGCCTCTTCTGCCTGCAGCCGCACGTCGCCGAGGCTCCAGAGGCTCGCTCCGGAGCGAGGCGTCCGGACGACAGGGACCCCCTCCGGCAGGGGCACGTCCCGACCGGCGCTGCGCTCCACGGCGTGGACCAAGGCGGATCGTTCACCGCGCCACGCAGCCCACGGAGCGTGCATCACGCGATCGGCGGCGCCACCGTCGCGCCAGGCGCCGTGCGGGCCCTCGAGCGGCGACACGAACAGCCCGGGGATCGCGCAGGACGCTACGACGCCCTCGGCGAGCAGGCCCTCCCGGAGCAAGAAGGGGCGGACGATTCCGTCCACGCGCGCGCTGACGCCGAGCGCGAGCGGACGGGGGAGATCCTCTATCCGAGGGGGCAGACGGGGACGCAGCCACGCGAGGAGCGGTTCCAGGGAGAGCAGACCTCGCCAGGGGCGGAGGTGCAGCCCGACGAGGTCCCAGGGGCGGGTCTCGGCGATCAGGGTCACGATCTCGGTGGCGGGAATGCCCGCGCACCAGAGGGCGCCGGTCAGCGCGCCCGACGAGGTTCCGACGACGGCATCGACCGCGAGGTCGGCCTCCTCGACCGCCTGCAGCACGCCGGCATGGCGGGCGAAGGCGAGGAAGCCGCTCGACAGGAGCAGGTCGTGGGAGGGATCAGATGTAGTCAAGGGTCCGATAGCGGAGGTCGCTTCCGAGGGTCGCATGTGGCGTGAGCGGCCGCGTGAGCAGGTCGAAGGGCCATCCGGCCGAGGCGCCAAGCTCCTGCGCAATGGCTGCGCGGGGGTCGTTGGACGCGAGCGCGAGTCGCATGGCACCGCAGCCGTTGGACAAGGCATGCTCGCGCAGTTGGGTCAACAGGGTACGCGTCGTGTCGAAGTCGCCACCGTCCGTGAGGTCAAGGATGTCGAGACGTGCCGTAGAGGTGTGCATCCGGCCCATCCCGGTGAGCGCCCACGCCCGTTCATGGTAACCGTGCGTCCGAAACGTGTACCGGCGTCGGTAGGGGTGTACGGCAAGCCAACCCTCGAGAGGGCGTGCGTCGGGGTCCACACACCCCGGTAGGCGGTCCCGCTCTCGGAGCGGCGCAGAATCCGCGGAATCCTCCCGTGATGGGGTGAGGTCGGCGTCCTTGAAGTCCCACAGCCAGCTGATGATCGACGTCGCGTGGGAGAAGCCATTGGCGACATACCACCGGTACGCCCCGCTTTCGGGCAACTCACGGTACACCGTCAGGAGCTCGGCTCCGCAGGGACGTTCCCGATGGAGAAGCGTCTGCAGGGCGCTCCCGATCCCGTGGCTGCGAAACTTCGGGTCGACGGCGACGACGGTCTCGTGGAGGACGTTGGTTGGGCGTCCGTCGGACGCGATGAGCACCCTCGGTTCGACGGGGATGGCCCCGACCAGCGTGTCGCCTTCCCATGCCGTCGCGGCCGTCATCGCAAGGCTGTCCCAGGTCGTTGGGTCCCGTGGCTGGAATCCCATGGCCTCGATGAAGGCGAGGATGGTGTCGCGGTCGGTGGCCTCCGCCATGCGGAGGCTCACCATGGCCACTGCCCTGCACGCGGGGGGACCTCGATGACGTCGAAACGAGGGAGTGCGAGAGGATGTGTCATGTGTGTCACGGTGCCTCGTTGCGTGGTCACGGCAGCATGGACGCCCACGTCGACGAGCGCCTGGTTCATGGACGCGTGAACGTCGGCCGCAGCGCGGTGTCCGCCGAAGGGGCACGCGAACCAGGTCGGTTTCTTGCCCAACAAACGTGTCAGGCGCTCGGCGCAACCGTGGATCTCCGCCGTGATGCCCGCCGGACCGAGGGTCTGAAGGCTCTTGTGGGATTCCCCATGCATGCCGATGTGCATCCCCATCCTGGCAAGCTCGACGAGTTCATCTTCGGAAACGAACCATTCGGAGGTGAGCTGCCGTTCGGTATACCCGGCGTGCTCCCACGCGTGACGCAGTGCGACCTCCGCAACCTCGGCCGGAAGACGCATGTTCACCGCGTACTTGATTCGTTGACGCAAGCCAGGCTCTTCATAGCTGTACTGTTGCGCGGCCTCATCGGCCGTACCTACGGGAACACCCGCCTTCGCGGCTTCGTCGAGCAAGGCCTCCCAGGTCTGCTGCGGAGCTTCGCCGAGCGCCCAGTGTACGGCGTGTGCCAACGGCATGCGTCCGTCCAGTGGCCACGTCGGTACGAAGAACAAGCCCGTCAGACCGCGTTCGCGCAGGCGTGGCGCGACGATTTCGTAGTGGTCCCGCGTTCCGTCGTCGAACGTCAGCAAGACGGTGGGGCGACCTTCGTTGGGTCGGTCGATGGCTCGTTCCAGAAACGTTGCCGGTCCAACGATGTCTGCCCGTTCCAGAATGCCGTCCAGCAGGGTGTCGAACTCGTCCAACCACAGCGGGCGTACACCATCGCGTCGTGTGTCGCGCCGGTGTACGTAATGGAGCATGACGATGGCGTGTTCGCTACTCATTGCTTGATCGCGAGCAGCATGTGCATGCCGTAGGTGGGGCCCGCGAACGCCAGACGGACGACGGGGTCGAGCGTGCTGGCAAGGGCTTGGACCACGGCGGCCTTCACGTGAGGCAGGACGCCTGCGCTGGCCCAGCCGTTCCGTGTCGTCACAAGGGGGATGGAGAACGGCCGGAGTCCGATGTCCCAGAGCCTCACCAGACGGGAATCCATCATGGGTACATGGTCGGTCAGCACAAGGCCCGCGTCGGCGAGGCGGTCGCGCCACGCGTCGATGGGAAGCTGCTGTGCGCAGAACTGGGCACGTCCGCGGTCGAGACGGGCGTAGCGTTGGGCGGTCACGGTGTCTCCCCGGGCGCTGGCGCGTGCGGATGCGGGCGCGAAGTAGAGACTTGACGCGTAATCGGGCGTCATCGCCGAGAGCAGCAGCGCACCTCCGGGTCGAAGCACGCGCGCACAGGAGGCGAGTGCCTCGGGGAGGTTGTCCCTCCGGTCGCGGATCATGTTGCTGAAGATCGTGCCGACCGAGTTGTCGGGCATGTCCAATGCGGTGACATCGGCCTGTACGAGCTCGTCACAGCAGCCGACGGCGTTGGCGCGTGCGATGGCGGTGGGCTTGATGTCGACGCCCCATCGCGCTGGACGGCCTCGCGCGGAAGGGAAAGCGTTGAAGGCCGCTGGGTCCCAGTGATCGTAGATGTCACGCGCGTTCAGGTCGAGCGACCCGAAGGCGTCGGCTTCGTCAGGGAAGGTGTATCCCCTGTAGAGCGCCAGATGGAGGGCGTCGCCGCAGCCGATGTCCATCCAGGGCTCTGGGCATCGGTGGGACAAGCGACGCAGGGCGAGCGCCTCGGAATAGCCCACGAGCGCCGTCTCGGGTCGCAACCAGAACATCGAGAGGTAGCGTCGCCACAGCGCCTCGTCGTGATCCGCGTGCACCGGGTGTTCCCTCGCGTCGCGCGCACACTCGGCGAGCACGTGCCACAGCGCTGCGCGACACTCCTCCAGATCCTGCGCGTCGAGCTCGTTGAGCCCGACGACGGCGACGGGCGCGGTACATTTCGCAC
>JBJONI010000147.1:0-2598 GCA_046051915.1 Pseudomonadota bacterium | reverse complement strand
CGTGACGAACGGGCACGCGGCGCGGTTGGCGCCGTCGTCAGGATCCGCGTAGGATGAATCCTAGGGGGGACGGTGCGACGCGACGCGTGGCTGACGGTCGGGCTCCTTGCGTGCGGGACGCGGCAGGTCGTGCCGCCGTTGTCGGACACCGCGTCGCTGCCCGCCGTCGGTGCGTCCGACCCTGTTGTCGCCGCCGACACCGGCGCGTTCGCGGGGGCGGCGGCTCCTCTCTCCCCGGTCCCCGACATCGAGGACTTCTCGCCGCCCACCGACACGGCTTGGGCGCCCGCGGCGGATGTGGTCGCTTCGTGGGACGAGGTCGAAGCCATCCTCAACGCGCGCTGCACCCCGTGTCACATCGGGGGGACCACGGCCGGGTTGCGCTTGTCGGATGGGCACACTTCGCTGCTCGCGGGGCACACGCCCTCGTGCGGGATGCCGTATGTCGCACCGTTTGATCCGCAGGGCTCCTACTTGTGGCGCAAGCTTCAGGGCACCCACACGACCGTGGGGGGGACGGGGCTGTCGATGCCGAGCGACCAGGAACGCCTGCCGCGCGCCGAACGGGACGTGATCGCGGCGTGGATTCGGGACGGCGCGTTGCCGAGCGTGTCGCCGTGAGGGCGGGCTGGTGGCTGCTCGCGCTCGCCTGTGGTGCGCCCGACGAGGTCGTCGGCGGCGTGGATGCCCCGGTCGACACGCCGGTCGCCGCAACGGCGCAGGCGCGCTTGCGGCGGCTGACCCGCGATGAGCTGGACGCCACGCTCGCAGACCTGTTTGGCGTCACCGATCAACCCGCACAACGCTTGCTGCCGCCCGACCCGTTGACGCCCTTCGACAACGCGCTCGTCAACGCGGAGCCCTCGGCGTTGTGGGTCGAGGGGATCGAGGCGGTCGCCGACGAGGTCGCGGCCCGGGTCGTCGCAGACCCGTCGCGTGTCGCGACGCTGCTGGGGTGTGACGGGGCGGCTCGAGGCACCGAGGCGGAGACGTGTCTGCGCGCCGCGCTCCCCAACCTGATGCGGCGCGTCCTTCGTCGTGAGGTCCGGACGTCGGATGTCGCCGACGCGGTCACGCTGGTCGATGCTGCGTTCGCTGAGGGTGTGGATGCCGCCGGTGCGTTGCATCGCCTCCTGCGCGGCCTGCTCACCGACCCGTGGTTTGCCTACCGCGTCGAACAAGCCGACGAGACACGGCCCGGTGAGGTGGATGGCGCCACGCTCGCTTCGCGCCTGAGCTACCTCGTCTGGGGCTCCGCACCCGACAAGTCGCTGCTCGACGCGGCGCGCGAGGGCGTGCTGCACGACCCCGAGGTCCGCGGCGAGGTCGTGCGGCGCCTGCTCGCCGATCCGCGTGCGCGCGTGCAGGCGCAGCGTCTGCACGCCCAGTGGCTCGGTTACAGCGTCCTGATCCAAGACGCGCAGGTCGCCGCGCTCCAGCGGATGGAGGCAGATCTGTTCGTGGGGCGGGTGTTGTTCGACGACGCCGCGCCGTGGCGGACCTTGCTGACCGACAGCCGGTTCCCGATCCTCGCCGTCAGCGCCAACGTCTACGGGGTGCCGAACGTCCCAGAGGGGGACGACTGGGTCTGGGTGGACGTCAGCGGCCTCGGCCGCGCCGGCATCCTCTCGATGACGGCGTTCCTCACGGCTTCGTCGCACCCCGCCGACACCAGCCCGACCCGGCGCGGCAAGATGATCCTCGACCGCGTGCTGTGCCAGCCGCCGCCGCCGCCGCCGCCGACCGTGAGCGCCGACACCCCGCCGAGTCTTGACATCGCGAGGTGCAAGCTCGATCGGTACGCGGCGCACCGCACCGATCCGACCTGCTCGGTGTGCCATGCGTCGATGGACGCCATCGGGGCTGGGCTGGAGCGCTATGACCGGGGCGGCGTGTACCGCGAGTACGACTACGTGCCCTTTCTCTCCGAGCCCGACCTGGCCTGCCCACTGCCTGAGGGCGGCGAGGTGCCTGGCGTTGGCACCTTCCGGGACGTGGGCGAACTTGGGCACCTGCTCGCGGCGTCGGGTCAGCCTACAGCGTGCTTTACCGAGCACCTGGTGCGTCAGGCGTACGCGGACGCGCCCGGGCTCGATGTCGATGCGGTGGTCGCGCGCATCCTCCCCGGCGCGCAGGCCGCCGGTGAGCGATACGAGGACTTGCTCGTCGCGTTGGTCCGTGACCCGGCGTTCGCGGAGCCACTGCCATGACCCGGGTCCCTCGGATCAGCCGTCGCGCGTTGCTTCGCGGCATCGGCGGACTCGCGCTCGGTCTGCCGCTGCTCGACGCGATGCGCGCGGGGGCGGAGGCCGACCCGTCGACGCCGCCGCCCCGGTACGTGCTCACCTTCGGAGCGTTCTCCCTCTGCTGTGACAATGGGACGGAGCCCGCGTTGCTGCAGCCGGAGGGTCTGGGGCCGGACTACGTCCTGCACCCCACCGCGCTGGGTCTGAGCGACCTGCGTGCCGAGACGCAGTGGGTCAGCGGGCTGTCGATCCCGCGCGCCGGTGTGGGCGAGCTGCCGCCCCCCGCGGGTCGACACCGTGACCCGATCGCTTTCCACCAGCACCTCAACCCGATGCTCGCAGGGATGCGCCA